>JAADYY010000564.1 GCA_010092805.1 Chloroflexota bacterium
GGAAAAGCCGAAGCGATTGCCATGACGCAGCGCGCGCTGCTGAGTGAAAATCAGTATCGTCATCCTGCCTATTGGGGCGCGTTTCAACTCATCGGCAACGCTGAACCTCTCAGTGGTTTTACAAGCTAACATTGGAGCATAGTCTATGACAACACAGAACTCTGACCAGATCTTCGCCCCTGGTCGCCTCGTGATCTCCGCCGTAGATGGCGATGCAAGCGCGATTTACGCTGCTGCCCGCAAACAATTTGCCAACGCGGGCATCGTGGTCGCAAATACAGCCCCTGTCCCTGGCGATGCAGACGCCACCGCTTTCACGCTCACCGACATCAATGGCACACTGATTGATGTCCCGAAGATCCGGGAATTGGAGACCCAACTGGCAGAGATCTTTGCCAACCTGGAAACCCGCGAAAGCGCATTCCGCCGCACCAGCCTGTCCCCCGCGCTGGTGGTGCCTGCGCCAACAGGCCCTCCCAGTAGTTCAACAACGGGCGGCCCGGCTGGTGATCCGCGCACGTCCTCGGCAGCGTGCGAAGACTTCCAGTTTCAGCTCGACGCCGCTACTCAAAGCTACTTCGATCAAGCGCTGGCAGACAAGCAGGGCCGCGATCACAGCGTGCGCGTCGTGGTGCTCGACAGCAGCCCTTACGGCGAACACCCCGGCGATTTCGTGCGGCACCTCAACGATTATGCATTTCCGTTTGTGCAGCGGTTCTTCGTGAACGGCCAACCGACGTTTCACCTGCGCCGCGACACGCTCAACCCCACCCCCTGGGGAGATGGCCCAACGGATATGTCGCAGCACGGCTTGTTCATCGCCAGCATCATCAAGTCGATTGCGCCGGATGCCTACGTCGAGGTGGTGCCCGTGCTTGGGAAATCTGGCGAGGGCAGCCTTGAGGAGTTGACGCAGCAGATCGAGAGCCTGCAGACAGATTTTCTGCCGAAAGACGCGCAACTGCTCGTCAATGTGAGTGCTACGACGATGGTGCTGGCCAATCTGCCGGAAATGCCAACATGGCTGGATGAGCTGGTGACCAAAATTCAAAGCGCGGATGAACGGCGCGGCATCCGCCAGACGGCCTTGGTTGAGCAGTGGCATCGCAACGGCGTCCGGGCGTTTGCCAGCGAGAACCGGCGCATCATCGCGGCGGCGGGCAACGATGGCGCGGGCGGCGAGCGCTGGTGGCCGGGTTTCCCGGCGCGCGTCGAAGGTGTCCTCAGTGTGGGGGCGGTGGATGGTGAAGGTCGTCCGGCGGAATACAGCAATCTATGCCGCATTCCCGGCGGCTTGTCTGCCGATGCGACGGATTATCTACGCGGCGTGTTCGAGGTGGACAGCAACGGGATTTACGTCTCCGGCGGCACGCAGCGCAGCGGGATTGTGGGGCTGTTCCTGGCACGGCAGTTCGAAAGCGACCCAGCCATGCGCAACGAATGTGGGAGTGCGCTGTGGTCGGGCACCTCGTTTGCAACCGCGATTGCGACCGGTTACATGGCCTGGCTGTGCCTCCAGGGGATGACGGCTGCGGAAGCTTACCAAACAATGTTGGCGCTGCCAGCAACAGCCGACGACGGCGGCCCAATCCTCCAGGCCGAGCAAGCGTAAGGCATCCAGCGACGATAACTAGATCCCTGCTTCAGGTGATCTCAGCATTTGATCAACAAAGGCGGGGCTGTTTACGGCAGCTCCGCCTTGAGTGTCTTCTGCTACTGGCTCAGATGAGCCTTCAGCCGATTGGTATCGGTGGATTTAGTCGCCAGTAGCGGGTGCGGTCGTGCGCTGACCCCCTTCGGCGGTATCGCCCGGTGCGGGCAGCACGTCCGGCCACACCGACGCGCCATGCTCGTAGGCATCGATGCCCATCGCTTCGCCCGCCGCCGGCATCCGCAGACGGCCAATCGCGCGGATGATGAAGAACAGCACCACCGAAGTCGCGCTCACCCACACCGCCGCACCGACGATACCCACAGCCTGCGTCACTAGCTGATCAGCGTTACCGCCCATCAGCAAGCCGTTCGCGCCCAGTTCTGGCTGGCCCAGGAAGCCAATCGCCAACGTACCCATCGCGCCAGCGACACCATGCACCGCGAAGGCACCCACCGCATCGTCAACCTTCATCGCTTCCAACACGTCAACAGTCAGGACGACCAGAATCCCCGCGATCAGGCCGATGATGACCGACGAACCCGGAGCAACGAACGCACAACCGGCGGTGATACCCACCAACCCGCCCAGCGATCCGTTCAGCGCGAATGGCAGGTCCCATTTGCCCGTGCGGAAGTACATCAAGGCCATCGCTGCAAGCGCACCCGCTGCCGCTGCCAGCGTCGTGTTGACCGCCACCAGCCCAACCAGCCCGTTGTCGCTCATCGCCAGCGCCGAGCCGGGGTTGAAGCCGTACCAGCCGAACCACAAGATCAGGGTGCCGAGGCTCGCCAGCGCCAGGTTATGCGGCTTCGGCGGGCTGCCCCACACGCGGCCCGGACGCGGCCCCAGCATCATGGCACCGATCAACGCGATAAGGCCGCCCACCATGTGCACGACGGTGCTCCCGGCGAAGTCGAGGAAGCCCTGCTCGGCGAGCCAGCCGCCGCCCCACACCCAATGCACCACCACTGGGTAGATGATGGCCACCACGACAATCGAATAGATGATCTTGCCCAGGAAATCGGTGCGTTCGGCCATTGCGCCGGTGGCGATGGTGCCCGCCGTGGCCGCAAACGCGAACTGGAAGAAGAACAGGATAAACATGCTCACCCCGTCGCCGCCATAGACGACCGCGCCATCCTGGAAGCTGATCGCATCGGCCAGGAAGAAATTACTCGCGCCGAACAGCCCGCCCGACGACGTGCCGAACGCGATCCCGTAGCCGATGGCCCAGAACATGATCGCACCAACGGCCACATCCATGAAGTTTTCCATCAGCGAGTTGACCACCCCCGTCTGGCGGATCATGCCCGCTTCGAGCATGGCGAACCCGGCCTGCATGAAGAACACCAGAATTGACGCGAGGATGATGAAGCTGGCATCCACGGCGACCTGCACCTCAGCGACCGCGGCCTCTGCATCAAACGCCTGCGCGACCACCTCAGCCGGCGCGACATCCGCCGCCGGTGCGCCCCCGTCATCTTGCGTGAGGCCGATCTGCAACCCGACAACCGTCAGCAGCAGCGCGCACGCCGCCACGATCACCAACCGTTTCCACAAACCCGCACGGATCTTCATTGTTGCCTCCCAGCTTTTTGCTTGTGCTATCGTGATGACTCTGTGCTGTTTGACCAGACGGAAGGCAGTGTACTATCGCAGCACGGCGGCTGATTACCGCCAGATGCCATAAAGATTCGCGGCGATCTTTTGGTGGAATGTGCGAAGAATTGGGTGATAGCAGCTCACATGAGCAGATCGAGAGAAATTTCCCGAAGAAACATTTTGTGAAAAGTCAATAAGGATAACTGAACGCTGTGCAGGTTACATAAATGTCTGGCCGATGATGCAAGTGTGCCGCTCGTTCAATCCTGCCAATCTGGCGCACAACCGCCCCAAGCGACCCCGTCACTCCTGATACAGGGTGTTCTGCCGATCTGAAACCTGGCGCGTGTTGAACCAGACATGCGCGCGGTGCAAATTGAGCTGCATCAGCCCTTCTGGGATGGCGGGCAGGCCGTTGAGCACCTGCTCCAACCGCCACAGCCGGTCGATGATCGCGCGTTTGCGGGCCGCGTCCGGCACCATCCCGGCAGCCTGCCGCGCGCGCTGCCAATCCCCGTCCAACGATTGCAGGCAGACGATGTGCATCCACAGATCGTTATAGGTCAGCGTGATCACGTGGCCCTGGCTATCGGTGACCTCGGTGTAGAATTCGCCGCCATAGGGGCGCGGCGTGGTGCTCTGTTTGCTGTCCTGGGAATTGTCACTCATCAAAAATATCAGGCGCGGAGACCCCGGCTTTCAGGCCTGCCGAAGAGCGCCTCTCCTTTTTTGTAGCTGTAACCGTCAGCTTTGTGTAGATGCCTGCAGGCTCGATAACGGGCGCATTCGGATTCTGGGGCAGCAAGGCGACCCGCCCGGTATAGGTACCAGCCTTTTTCGCATTGGTCACGACCGCACGCACCATGTCACCTGTTTGAAATCCAAAC
>JAADYY010000565.1 GCA_010092805.1 Chloroflexota bacterium
CACTGTGTCGCCATCAAAAGCACCCAACACATGCCCGCCGTGATTTGCCAAGGAAAACAACATGTGTGCGGGGATCACCGACTCGGGATGGTCACCCCAGTAGCTCTGTTGCAAATCAACGACGGCGCGCATATCGGCAAGCTGATAGAGCGGGCGGATCTCGATGTCTGCCATGATCCCTCCTTACTACACGCGCGGACGCCGCCGCAAACTGTAGCGCAGTAGGGCGCTGGTGTAACGTCGCCTGCGCATATAGGTCAGGAGGGTGTCTTCGATGCGTTGGGGCCGAACGCCGAAGTATTCGAAGCAGTTGCCGATGCGGGCGGTGCGGTTGGCCGCCAAAAGATCGAGCCATTGCGCCGTGATCAACGAGCGCGGCAGCAGCCGACTGTAGATGGCTGTCAGCCAGCGCAGAATATAAGGTGGCACACTGATGATGATCCGTGAAGCGCCCGACACGCGCATCACGGTGCGCAGCAGGTCTTCCAGCGAGATATACTCTGGCCCACCAATTTCCAGCACCGCATCCACCGTATGCGGTCGTTGCAGGGCACTAGCCAGCGCCGCGACGAGATCGTCAATGTACAGCGGATGCAAAAGCACCTCGCCCCGGCCCGGCATCAGGATGAACAGGGGGTTGGCCCGCAGTTGCATCGCAATGTGGTTGACGAAAGCATCGTCCTCACCAAACACAATCCCGGAGCGGATGATGGTGTAAGCGAGGCCGCTGGCCCGCAGGGTTTCCTCCACTTGCCCCTTGATGCGCAGGAGCGGAAACCCGGCTGAAGATGACGCCCCTAAGTGGCTGACAATGATAATTCGCCCAACGCGCGCCGCGCGCGCCGCCGTGACCAAGCTGCGCATCCCCTGCAACTCAACCCGTTCGAGATCGCGCGGGCGTCCCCACCACTGCGCGCTCTCCAGATGGATGATCACGTGTGCGCCGGTGGCCGCCCGGAATAAGTCCTCGTCATCGAGAATGCTGCCGACGACGATTTCCGGCGGATCAGGCCAGGGCAGGTGTTGGGCGCGGTGGGGGGGCAGCAAACAGCGTACCCGGTGGCCTTCGGCTCGCAGCCGTGCCACCAAATGTCTCCCCACAAATCCGGTTGCACCTGTCACGAGAATCAAGGACATCCCTCCGTAGGCGGCAAATTATAGCATGCACCCCAGTGATCGAAATAGGGACGAATCGCATGGCTGGCCGCAGCGCCGCCGCTGCCGCCCGGCTTTCGATTGTGAAGAAGTGGACAGATGGCTGTGCATTAGCTACAATAAGGCTGTCGCAAAGCATGAAATTTGCAATTTGCTGCTGATTTTGGTCTGACTGTTCGCATGACGTGTTCGGCGTTGTGTGTGCATAGGTAACAGATACAGGTTTTTACAGTAGAAGAAAAGGGAGACGCAGATGGCGGACATCTCCGAGAACATGTTTGATTCGCTGCTTCGGCAAGTCCAGGAATACAGCCCCGCGCTCGAGTCGGTTGAAGTCGGTTACGTTGATGAGATTGGCGACGGCATCGCGCGCGTCACCGGTCTGCAAAACGTGCGCTTCAGCGAATTGGTGCGCTTCGGCAATGGCTCGGCGGGCATTGCCTTCAACTTGGAAGCAGACAACGTCGGTATCATCATTTTGGGTGAATACGACGACATCAATGAAGGTGACGAGGTTCGCCCGCTTGGACGTATCGCGTCGGTGCCGGTCGGGATGGGCATGGTTGGGCGTGTGATCAACGCGCTGGGCGACCCGATTGATGGTCGCGGGCCAATCGCCTCGGACGAATACTACAATATTGAGCGCATTGCGCCCGGCGTGATGGAACGCAGCAATGTGTCGCGCCCGGTGCAGACGGGCATCGTCGCTATCGACGCGATGATCCCGATTGGGCGTGGGCAGCGCGAGCTGATCATCGGTGACCGCCAGACGGGCAAGACAGCCATCGCGCTCGATACGATCATCAACCAGAAAGGCAAGGATCTCAACTGCATCTACGTCGCCATTGGCAAGCGTCGTGGTGAGGTGGCGCGTATCGTGGCGCTGCTGGAAGAACAAGGCGCGATGGATTATACCACCGTCGTTGTGGCCTCGGCTTCGGAACCGGCAGCGATGCAGTACATTTCGCCGTATTCGGGCTGCGCCATTGGCGAGTGGTTCATGGAAAACGGCAAAGACGCGCTGGTGATCTACGATGATCTGTCGAAGCACGCTTGGGCCTATCGTCAGGTGTCGCTGCTGCTGCGTCGCCCGCCGGGCCGTGAAGCCTACCCAGGCGACGTGTTCTATCTGCACAGCCGTCTGCTGGAACGTGCCGCGCAGTTGAGCGAAGCGCGCGGTGGCGGCAGCCTGACGGCGCTGCCGATCATCGAGACGCTGCTGGGTGATATTTCTGCTTTTGTGCCCACCAATGTGATTTCGATCACCGACGGCCAGCTCTTCTTGGAAGCTGACCTGTTCAATTCCGGCCAGCGCCCGGCCATTAACGTGGGTGTGAGCGTGAGCCGTGTGGGTGGTGACGCGCAGACAAAGGCCATCAAGAAGGTGGCGGGTGGTCTCCGCCTCGATCTGGCGCAGTTCCGTTCGCTGGCGGCGTTTGCGCAGTTCGGCTCCGATCTCGATAAATCGACCCAACGCCAGTTGGATCGCGGTATGCGCCTGACTGAACTGCTCAAGCAGTCGCAGTACCAGCCTGTTGATTTGGCCGACCAGGTGATGGTGCTCTTCGCCGGGACGCGCGGCTACCTGGATAATATTCCGGTTGAACGTATGGCTGCGTGGCAAGACGGGTTCATCCGCTTCTACCGCGGCCAGTACCCGGAAATCGCTGAGGAGATCGAAAACTCCAAGCGCTTCGAGGACGAACTCCAGGCGAAGGCGCGCCAGGCTGTCGAGGAATTCAACGCCGATTTCAGCTAAGTGCAGAGGCGGCGGCCTGAAGGAGATCGATCATGGCAAATGCACGTGAAGTTAGAGGGCGCATTCGCAGCGTCAAGAATATTGGGCAGATCACACGCGCGCTGGAGGCGGTTTCGGCCTCCCGCGTGCGCCGCGCGCAAGCACGCATGTTGGCGAGCCGCGCCTATTCCGAGAAAGCCTGGGAGATTCTGCTCAACGTCCAGAATTCGGCGGCGCGCGGCACGCCGCTGCACCCGCTGTTGACCCCGCGCGAGGAAATTAACACGGCGCTGATCATCCTTATCACCTCAGATCGCGGTTTGGCTGGCGCGTTCAACACGAACATCCTGCGTGCGGCGCAGCGCTTTGCCGATCGCATTCCTGAATCTGAGATTCGCTGGGTCACAGTCGGGCGCAAGGGCCGCGACTCGCTGATCCGCGAGCGCGAAAATGTTATCGCCGAGTTCAGCAACCAGGCGGAGCCGTCGTTCGCGCAAATCGCGCCGATTGGTCGTTTGGCGATTGATGAGTTTCTGAGCGGGGCTGCCGATGAGGTGTTCATTGCGTACACGGACTTCATCAATACCCTGACTCAGCAGCCGCGCGTCATGCGCTTGCTGCCGCTCATCCCGTATGAGCCGGAAGACTTGGCGATTGCTGAATTTGTGCGCGATGTGCCGCAGGTCACCGAGGGTGTGCAGGATTACGAGTACGAACCGAACGCGACCGCCATTCTCGATGAGATCGTGCCGCGTTTCACCGAGTTGCAGCTTTACCAGACCATTCTGGAAAGCCAGGCGAGCGAGCATTCGGCGCGCATGGTGGCGATGCGCAACGCTTCGGATAACGCCGACTCGTTGGCAGATGACCTGAACCTTGTGTACAACAAGGCGCGCCAGCAGGGCATTACCGAAGAGATTCTCGACATTGTTGGCGGCGCAGAAGCGCTCCAGCAGTCCATAAACAAGACGGCTGACTCAATTGAGAGCACGTTGGTGTCGGTGTAGCGCGACATTGATGATCGCTGATTCCAGCGAAGGAGCGAATAACCTATGGCTGAAGGTACAGGACGGATCGCACAAATTCTGGGCGCGGTCGTGGATGTTGAATTCCCGGATGGCGGCCTGCCGGATATTTTCGAGGCGCTGAGCGTGCCGCGTGAAGGTCAAGAAGACCTGGTTTTGGAAGTCCAGATCCAGCTCGGCGACAACGTCGTCCGCTGCGTCGGCATGGACTCCACCGATGGGTTGCAGCGCGGTGTACCCGCCTACGCCACCGGCCAGCCGATTGCGGTGCCAGTGGGCGAAGCGTCGTTGGGTCGTGTGTTCAATGTGCTTGGTCGCCCCATCGATCAGGGTGCCGCCATCGCGGATGATGCGCCGCGCCGCCCGATCCATGCGTCGGCACCGGAATTCGAAGATCAGGCCACGCGCATCGAAGTGTTCGAGACGGGGCTGAAGGTCATCGACTTGATTGCGCCGATGACGCGCGGCGGTAAGACGGGCATTTTCGGCGGCGCGGGTGTCGGCAAGACGGTCACGATCATGGAGCTGATCAACTCGATTGCGACGGAACACGCCGGGCTGTCGGTGTTTGCAGGTGTGGGTGAGCGTACCCGCGAAGGCACGCAGCTTTACCAGGAAATGGAAGAAGCTGGGGTGCTCCCGAAGCTGGCGATGGTCTTCGGCCAGATGAACGAGCCGCCGGGCGTGCGTTTGCGTGTGGCGCTCTCCGGCCTGTCGATGGCCGAGCACTTCCGCGACGAAGGCCGCGATGTGCTGCTGTTCATCGATAACATTTTCCGCTACTCGCTGGCGGGTGCCGAGGTATCGGCGCTGCTGGGGCGTATGCCTTCGGCAGTGGGGTATCAGCCCACGCTCGCAGATGAGATGGGGCAGCTTCAGGAGCGCATCACCTCAACGCGGACCGGCTCCATCACCTCGATGCAGGCTGTCTACGTGCCCGCCGACGACTACTCTGATCCAGCCCCGGTGGCGGTGTTCACCCACCTCGACGGCACCATCGCGCTTGAGCGTTCGATTGCGGCGCGCGCGCTGTTCCCGGCGGTTGATCCGCTGGCGAGCACCAGCAAGATCCTCGATCCGTTGGTCATCGGCGAAGATCACTACAACACCGCCCGCGAAGTGCAGCAGGTGTTGCAGCGCTACAAAGGGTTGCAGGACATCATCGCCATTCTGGGCGTCGATGAACTCTCGGACGATGACAAACTGTTGGTGGGGCGTGCGCGTAAAATCGAGCAGTTCCTCAGCCAGCCCATGAAGGTCGCGGAGCAGTTCACCGGGCGTGAAGGTAAATACGTCAAGGTGAAAGACACGGTGCGCGGCTTCCGCATGATCCTTGACGGCGAAGTCGATCACATCCCTGAGCAGATGTTCTACATGGCTGGCCCCATTGAGGATGTGCTCCGGCGCTACGACGAAGCACAGGCCGAAGGCTAGGGGCGCGCCATGCCAATCGAAGTCGAAATCGTCACCGAAGAGCGCGCCGTCTTCAACGAGCCAGAAGCGGACATGATTCTGGTGCCCGCCAGCGAAGGGCAAATGGGTGTGCTGCCGAATCATGCCCCGGTGCTGACGACGTTGGGCTTCGGCGAATTGATTGTGCGCAAGGGCAGTGCTGAAGAGCGTTTCGTCATTTATGGCGGCGTGGTCGATGTGCGCCCGGACAAAGTGGTTGTGCTGGCGGAGCTGGCTGAGTCATCGTTCGAGATCGACGAACAGCAGGCCGAAGAGGCCCGCCAGCGGGCGGCGCAATTGTTGGCCGAAGGGCTGCCGCCGGAGCAGAATCGGCAAGCCGCGTTGGAACTGCGCCGCGCTGAATTGGCACTGCGCATCAATCGGAATATTCAGCAGCGCACCTCAGTGATGCGCATACTGGAAGAGCGCGAGCCTGGAGAGCGCTAACGTCGTATACACCGCTTGGATTATGAGTCTATTGACGCCCGGACACGCTTGTCGTCCGGGCGTTGGCGTCTGTGCTATAATGCGCGGGCGAGTTTGTACGCTGAATTTGCGCCAAAGGCTGGCTGCGGCTGGCCTGCTGGATCAGGCAGATGAGCAGGCGGTACCCACCGCCGATAGAGAAGACTGATGGCGAAACGACTTGGCGTCGATTTGGGCACGATCAACGTTTTAATTTATGAGAATGGGCAAATCGTCTTGCAGGAGCCATCGCTGGTGGCGCTGCACGCTGAAGAGGAATTGGTCGTTGAGATTGGCCAGCCCGCCCGTGAGATGCTCGGCAAGGTCGATGATGAAGACATCCAGTTGATCCGCCCGCTCCAAAACGGCGTGATCGCGGATTATGAAGTGACCGAAGCGATGCTGCGCTACTTTTTCGGCAAGATTGCCGGGCGGCTGCGGTTGTTCAAGCCAACGGTCATGGTCTCGGTGCCGTATGGTGTGACGAGTGTGGAAAAACGTGCCGTATATGAGGCGGCGTTGGCGGCGGGCGCGCGCGAAGCGTTCCTCATCTGGGAGCCGTTAGCCGCAGCGATTGGGGCCGGGCTGCCAGTGGGCACTCCGGCAGGTGACATGGTAGTTAACATCGGCGGCGGGATCACCGAAGCAGCCGTGATCTGCATGAACAACATTGTCCGCTGTGAGAGCGGGCGCGTCGGTGGGTTGCGCACCGACGAAGCCATCATCGCGTACGTGCGCCGCAAATATAATCTCACCATCGGGCAGCCAACCGCCGAGTCGGTCAAGATTCAGGTGGGGGCGGCGGTACCGCTGCAAGAAGAGTACGCGATGGAAGTGCAGGGGCGCGACAACGTGAGCGGGCTGCCGCGCACCATCAGCATCAGCACCGGGGAGGTGATTGAGGCCATTCAGGAACCGCTGCGCGAGATTGCGGCGGTGCTGAAATCGGTGCTGGCCAACACCCCGCCAGAACTGGCCTCGGACATCATCGACCGGGGCATCGTGCTGACGGGTGGCGGGGCGTTGCTGCGTGGGCTGGAGCAGTATCTGACGACCGAAACTGAAGTACCTGTGTACCGGGCCGATAACGCCATTATCGCTGTGGCGGTGGGGGCTGGGCGCGCGCTCAATGATCCTGCGATTCTGCGACGGATTGCGCAGGCGGTGTGAGGTGGGTGGCTTAGGGTAGGTAGTAGGTCATGCGCTGCAGATGGATGACGGGGTCAATGTACTGGACACGAACGTCGCTGGGCACGACGAGATTGATGGGGGCGTAGTTGAGGATCGCGCGGATACCGGCTTCGACGAGGATGTCGGCCACAATCTGCGCCGCCTCGGCTGGGACGGCGATCATCGCAATGCGGATGCTGTTGTGGACGATGGTCTCGTGCAGCCGGTCCATCGGCAGCACCTCAAAATCGTCGATGTGCGCCCCGACTTTATCGGGCGCGTTGTCGAAGACATAGGCAATCCGAAACCCGCGATCTGCAAAGCCGCGGTAGCGCGCGACCGCATTGCCTAAATCGCCCGCCCCAATCAGCGCAATCTCCCAATCCTGTTCTACTTTGAGCACCTGCCGCAACTGATCCTTGAGATAAGGGATGCGGTAGCCCGTGCCCTGTTTGCCAAAGCCGCCGAAATGCGAAAGATCTTTGCGAATCTGTGCGGAGCTGATGCCCAGTCGTTTCCCCAATTCGTGCGACGATGTCACTTCATGCCCTTCCTGTGACAGTCGTTCCAGGGCGCGCAGATAGATCGGCAGGCGGCTGATGACAATGTCGGGGATAATCGTTGGCATAATGACGCGATTCTCCTGGCAGCCGACTTTCTTTGTGAAGGATAACACATCTCATCTTACCATTACGGCAAGCTTTCAGCCAGATAGGTTTTGAACTTCTTGAAGCCCGCCTTAATAGATCTGTAAAAATTAATCCATCGCCGCCGCAAGCGCAGCCAATCGCCAATTGTTCTCACCCTTCTTTGTCCCTTCTCAGGTTCAGCATTTATACTTATCCTAAGGGAAAGTGACGGCCCAGCGTAAATGTGAGGCATATGTACGTCAGACGCTCGTTGTTTGTGTTGATATTGCTGATCTTCGTGGTGCCGATTGCCGTGTTTCGCAATCAGGCCATGGAGATGCAGCAGAGTGACCGTGCCCCGGTCGATATTCAGCAGGCGGTGGTGGCACGCGGCGATGTCGAGGTGACGGTGAACGCCATCGGGACTATCGAAGCGGAACGCACCGCGCGCTTGAGTTTCGATGGCGGCGGGCGGGTCCGCGATGTGCTGTTCGATGTGGGCGATTTTGTGCTGGCCGGCGACGTGTTGGTGGAGCTGGAAAATGACGCGCAGGTCATCGCCGTCGATCAGGCCGAAATCGCGTTACAAATGGCGGAGTTGCAGCGGCAGCAGCTTTTCGAAGGCCCGGATGAGGGGCAGATCGCCGTTGCCGAAGCCAACATCACCAGCGCGCGTGGGGCGCTGGCTGCGATTGCGGGTGCGGTTTCGGATGCGGATATTCGGACAGCAGAGTTGGCCGTCGAAAGTGCGCAGGCGGCTTATGATGACGCTGTCTTCGCGCGGACACGGGCATCTGGCGGCCAGCCGGATGAAGCCTACGCATTGCTCGATGCGCGCGTCGGCCAAGCCTCGTTCGAGCTTGAGATCGCGCGGTTGCAGCTTCAGTCGTTACGCAATGGGGCGGGCATCCAGACTGGCCCAGCGGCGGCGCGTGTGCGTCAGGCCGAGCTTGAGTTGGAGCGGTTGCTGGCCGGGCCAACCGAAGCCCAAATCGATCAAGCCGATGCCCAGATCGAGCGAGCGCAGATCGACCTGGAGAATGCCAACGCGGATCTCGACGCGACTCGCATCGTTGCGCCGTTCGACGGTTACCTGGCTGCACTCAATGTTGAGCGTGGTGGCTTGATTGTCCCCAGCCTGCCGGTGGCAGAGATCATTGACGTCTCGCCGCTCACGCTGACTGTGCAGGTGGATGAGATCGACATCCGCCAGATTGAGCCGGGCCTGACTGCGCGCGTACAGGTCGATGCGTTGCCGGGGGTGGAACTGCCCGCCAACTTGCAGGAGATCGCATTGGTGTCAACCAACACAGGTGGCATCGTCAGCTATGATGTGCAGGTGCAGTTAGATGCCGACGACGAACGGGTTCGGGTGGGTATGACCGCGGAGGCGTCGGTGGTGGTCGAAGCACGCCGCGATACCTTGGTGGTGCCCAATGCCTATATACGATTGGATCGCGGGCAGGATCGCGCATTTGTGAATTTGCTGCGTGCCGATGGTACGCTGGAAGAAGTGGAAGTAACGTTGGGGTTGCAGGGCCAGGACAGCAGCGAGATCCTTGCGGGTGTGAGTGAGGGTGATGTGGTGGCTGTCGATCTGTCCGGTGATGCGCTCTTTGGGTTTGGAGGGCCGTGAGACCATGTTGAGACGTTTGCTACGCGCACTGCGTAATCTTCTTATCGCGCTGATCGTGTTGGGCGGGTTGGCGTTTGGGGCGCTGCAGGCGCTCCAAAACAACCAGAATACAGGTCAGGAAGGTCGAGCGGCACAGATCATTGATGAGACTGTGGTCGCAGTGACCGATTTGCAGGTATCAGTCAACGCGACCGGGGCTGTCACCCCCATCCGGCAGGTGCCGCTGGCGTTCGAGCTGCCTGGTACTGTCGCGGAAGTGCTGGTCGAAGAAGGTGACGCAGTTGAGGCCGGTGCCGTGCTCGCCCGGCTCGATACGGCTGATCTGGATGCAGCGCTGCAGAATGCAGAATTGGCGCTTGATCTCCAGCTTATCGCTTACGAAGCGCTGACCGCGCCACCCCGCACCGAAGATCTCGCGGTGGCGGAGGCTGGCGTGCAGGTTGCGCAGGCGTCGATTGGTGCTGCTGGCAGTGGCCCGACGGCGGAGCAGATCGAGATCGCCAGAATCCAGACAGAGCAAGCGCGCAATCAGTTGTGGCAGGCGCAGCTCCAGCGCGATTTGGCGACAATGCCGCAGGACTCGTTCAGCTTTAGTTTTGATGTGGCCAGTCTAATCCCCGACGGCACGGAAATTTCGCAGGAGACCATCGACCAAATCAACGAGGCGCTCAACGGGTTTCTGCCCAGCCTGCCGTCGGTGCCCGTGCCGTCACGCGAAAGCTTCTCCCCTGGCCTGACGCAGGCCGAATTCGGTGTGCAAATCGCGGACTCGAACTTCACGGCGGTGCAGTCGGAGGGCGGCGACATCGCTGGGATCACATCAGCGCAGGCGGCGTTGGTCGCGGCGCAGTCCCAGCTTGATCGGTTGGTAGATGGTGCCTCCGCAACCGATCTTGAGATGGCGCAGCTTGCGGTGCGTCAGGCGGAACTCGCCGTTGAAGCGACGCGCACGACTGTTGAGCGCGGGGTACTGACCGCGCCGTTCGATGGGGTGGTCGCGCTGAATAATCTGCGGGAAGGTGAGCTGCCACCAACGCAAGGGCCGAGTGTGCTGCTGGTCGATCAGCGCGGCTATTACATTGAGATTGCGGTGGATGAGACCGACATCGTCGACATCGCAATGGGGCAGCCCGTCGAACTCCGCTTCGATGCGTTGCCGGGCACGGTGATCCCCGGCGTGGTGACGCGCGTCGCGGTCGCGCCGACGGTGCTGGGCCAGTTGGTGACTTACACGGTGCAGGTGACACTCGCGCCCACCAACGAACCCGTGCGCATTGGCATGAGCACCACCGCCACCATCATTCTGGATGAGGTCACCGAGGTTCTGGTGCTTGCGAACCGCTTCATCCGCATCGATACCGATACGGACGAGGCGTTTGTCGTCATCGAAAATGATGCTGGGCGCTTCGAGGAAGTGCCAGTCGTGTTGGGGTTGCGCAGCGAGACGGAAAGCGAAATCGTCAGCGGCCTGCAAGCCGGGGATCGTGTGGTGTTGCTGCCGCGTGCGCAGTTCGACCTCTTCGGCGGCAATTAGGCCGTGGCTGAGACCAGTTGCGAGACAAGTTAATGGAGTGAACGAACGTGTTTGGCATTCTGACGCGACGCAGCAAAAACGGACATGTCGCGACCGAACCACTGGAACGTAAAGTCGTCATCGACATTCGCGGCATCACCAAAATGTATAAGATGGGTGATGTTGAGGTGCATGCGTTGCGCGGCGTCGATCTCAAGATTTACCAGGGGGAGTTCGTCTCGATCATGGGGCCGTCTGGCTCCGGCAAGAGCACGCTGATGAACATCCTCGGCGCGCTTGACCAGCCGACGACGGGCGAATTCTTCCTTGATGATACCGATGTCAGCAAACTCAGCGAGGCGGATCTGGCCCGCGTGCGCAACAAAAAGATCGGCTTTGTGTTCCAAAGCTTCAACCTGCTCAAGCGGACGACGGCGCTGCGACAGGTGGAACTGCCGCTCATCTACGGCGGGGCACCAGGGCGCGCCAAAAAAGCCAAAGCCGCGCTGGAGGCGGTTGGGCTGGAACGCCGTGTCGATCACTTGCCCAGCGAGCTATCGGGTGGGCAGCAGCAGCGCGTCGCCATCGCGCGGGCGCTGGTCAACGAACCGTCCATGATCCTTGCGGACGAGCCGACCGGCAACCTCGACTCGCGCAGTGGCACGGAAGTGATGCAGATTTTCCAGTCACTGAACCGCGACCAGGGCATCACGATTGTCTTTGTGACGCACGACCCCTGGATTGCGCGCCACACCAACCGTGTGATCATGCTGCGCGACGGTAAGGTGATCGCGGATCGTGAAGTGGCTGAGCCGCTCATCGCCGGGGAAGCCGAGCGTCCATCCGAGGCCGACGAAATGGAAACGATGTTCAAAGACGCCTATTATGGCGGCGGCCAGGACGAATACAATTAAACTGCTGCTGGAAACCTGATCAGATTATCACGGGTGACATGAGTCTTTTCGAGAGTTTGCGCATCGCGGTTGCCGGGTTGGTGACCAACCGCCTCCGTGCTGTCCTGACAACGCTGGGGATCATCATCGGCGTCGGCGCGGTGATCGGGTTGGTCAGCCTGGGGCGTGGAGTCGAATTGTTTGTCGCGCAAGAATTCCAATCGCTGGGGTCGAATCTGTTGTTCGTGTTTTCTTCCCGGCCCGCCAGCGATACGCGCACCACGATTCAACCGCTGAGCACCATTGAGGCGGATGCGCTGGCGAATCCAACGATTGCGCCCAGCATTCGGCAGGTGGCACCACAATATCAAGTCGGCGGGCAAATTGTAGCCGGGGCGAACAGCTTCAGACTCGCTATCAGTGGGTCAACGCCCAATTACACATCGGTGCGCAGTTGGTTTCCCAGCCTCGGTACGTTCATCACCCAGGAGCATGTGACCGATGCAGCACGTGTCGCGGTGCTGGGTACAACGATTGTCGAGATCCTCTACGGCGATTCGACATTCGACCCAGTGGGCCAATCCGTGCGGATCAATGATCGAGTCTTCACCGTGATCGGTGTGATGGAGGAGCGGGCAGCAGGGTTTCTGGGGGACGAGAACGAGGCGGTCTTCATCCCCATTTCAACCGCACAGACCCGCTTGGATCGCGCGCGGACACGCGACGGCGGCTTTGAGGTGTCTGTCCTGAACATCCAGGCGGTTGATGAAAGCCGGATGGTAGCGGCAACATTGGAGATCGAGACATATCTCAACGATGCGCATGGCATTAACTTTCAGGGCGAGCAGGATTTCACCATTATCAGCCAGGCGGATATTCTGGACTCGCTGGGGGCGATCACCGGGATTCTGACGGCATTTCTCGGCATGATCGCGGGGATCTCGCTGCTGGTAGGCGGCATCGGCATCATGAATATCATGCTCGTATCGGTGACCGAACGCACCCGCGAGATTGGGCTGCGCAAAGCGGTTGGCGCGCGCGGCGTCGATATTCTCATGCAATTCCTGATTGAGAGTGTGGTGCTGTCGGTGATCGGCGGTGGGCTGGGGGTGCTGCTGGGAGTCATGATCACGCTGTTTGCCGGTGTGCTCGTGCCGGATCTGGCGCTGGGCGTTACCACCGACTCGATTATACTGGCGACGGCAGTGAGCAGCTTTATCGGCATCTTCTTCGGCGCGTACCCGGCCAGCCGCGCCGCGCGGTTGCGCCCCATTGATGCACTTCGGTTTGAATAGTCGGGCGATAACCGGATGATCTTTGAAAACATACGTGTGGCCTTAAGCGGGCTGAGTTCAAATAAGCTGCGGTCGGCGCTTACCATGCTGGGGATCACTATCGGGGTTTCGGCGGTGATCGTGTTGGTATCGCTGGGGCAGGCGGTCGATGACTTTGTGCGGGCGCAGTTCGCCGGGTTGGGGACAAACCTGCTGGTCGTGTTCCCAGGGGAGAACGAACGCGGCGAGCAGGTGCCGCTCACCCTGGATGACTCGCGGGCGCTCGAGGATCTGTCGCGTGTGCCGGATGCGCTGTTCGTGATGCCACAGACCAACTTCTCGCGGACAGTGACGGTGGGAGGCCGCGAGGCGTTTGTGCGCATCCAGGCCGTGACGCAGGATTTCCCAACGGTTCGCAGCCGCGACGTGCTGGAAGGGCGGTTCTTTGACCGCGCGGAGTTCGAAGGGCTAGCGCGAGTCGCCGTCATTGGGCTGACGGTGGTTGAGCAATTTTTCCCAGATACCTTCCCGATCAACCAGAACATCCGTATTGACGGTGTGACCTTCCGCGTGATTGGTGTGATGGAAGAGGCCGGTGGCAGCGGGTTTGGCGGCGACCAAAACAACCTGATCTTTGTGCCGCTCACGACAGCGCAGGCCCGGTTGAGCGGTGAGCGCAATGTGGCGGGTGACCGACCAGTCAGCCAGATCAGTGTGCAGGCGCGTGACGGCGACAGCGTTGAGCTGGTGGCGGTGCAGGTGCGGCAGGCGCTGCGCGAAGAGCGCCAGATCAGTTTTCGTGCCGAGGACGACTTCTCGATCTTCACGCAAACGGATCTGCTCGATTCGCTATCGCAGATCACCGGGCTGCTGACGATTTTTCTCGCGGTGATCGCCGGGATCTCGCTGCTGGTGGGTGGCATTGGCATCATGAATATCATGCTTGTCACCGTCACTGAGCGCACCCGCGAGATTGGGTTGCGCAAAGCGGTCGGCGCGCAGAAGCAGGACATCGTGCTTCAGTTTTTGATCGAAGCGATGGTGTTGGCCTTGATCGGCGGTGGCATTGGCATCGCGCTGGCGGTGAGTGGGGCGCTGCTGGTTTCGGGATCGCCGATAGGGCTAACGGTCAACATTCAGCTTTCCAGCGTCATTTTTGCCACCGCCATCTCGTTGTTTATTGGCGTGTTCTTTGGCGCGTACCCCGCCAACCGGGCGGCGGCGCTCAACCCCATTGACGCCCTGCGTTACGAATGAGCGCGCGCGCATTTAAACGATTGTCATCAGTCGGTAATAATGCTATAATTACAGTTGCGGAAACCCGGCCAGCAGTCGTCAAGCCAATCGAGAACGCGAGAAGAGTAGAGGTAAAGCGGGATGTCGGTGAAACCTGAGATGAATGGTGCCAACCCGGAAACGAGCCTGACCAGCGTGCATGACAGTATGCTCGACGGGTTGGGCCAACTGGCGACATATTTTGGGTTCAGCAAGGTGATGGGCCAACTGTATGGCGCGATCCTGCTCAGCCCAAAGCCGCTGTGTCTGGATGATTTGGTGGAACGGCTGGCGATCTCCAAAGCTAACGCAAGCATGAACATGCGCACGCTGGAGAACATGGGGATGGTGCGGCAGGTGTGGGTACGCGGCGGCATTGGGCGGCGCAAATACTACGAGGCCGAGTCGGACTTCATGCAAATCATCACCAACATCCTGAAAGGGCGGGAGATGCGCGATGTGGAACGCGCGCTGGCCGTCATGGAAACGAACATCAATCAGCTCAACGCGGCCATGCCAGACATGGACGATGAGAGCCGCGAAGTCGCTGAGTTTTATGCCGAACGCATCGAGCAGATGCAGGCGCTGTTCCGCTTCGCTCAATTGGTGATTTCGACGATTCTGGTGCAAATGAGCAACCTCAATGTTGAGGATGTGTCGCGCATCGAACTGGGATCGTGAACTGGCCGCCAATTTCAATAATTTTTGCCCTTGTCGTCGTTGTATCTCTCCAATAAAATTAACTATCTGCTGTACTGGGGGGAGTGGCGGAATTGGCAGACGCGCATGACTTAGGATCATGTCTCTTATGAGGTGAGGGTTCGAGTCCCTCCTTCCCCACACGTCGCCTAGCCCGCTCACAGCCAACCGCCCATGTACCCATCACTTCTGCAAGGATTGACCTCTTGAATATTCAAATTGAGCATCTGGAAAACAGCACCGCCCGGATGGTGGTTGAAGTTGAAAACCAGCGGATGCAAGCCGCCATGAAGAAAGCGGCCAAACAATTGGCACAGCGCGTGAACATTCCAGGGTTTCGCAAGGGGAAGGCCCCGTATCGTGTGCTGGTCAACTTCATCGGTGAGCAAGCAATCGTCGAAGAAGCGGTCGAGATGCTGAGCCAGGATGTTTACAAGGATGCGCTCGAGGAATCGGATCTCAATCCGTATGGTCCCGGCGAGCTTGAAAACATCGAGATGGAGCCGGAACTGACGTTCAAATACGTCGTGCCACTGCAACCAACGGTGGACATCGGCGCATACCGTGATGTTCGCGTCGCTTACGAACCGCCCGCAGTCGAAGATGAGGCGGTTGACCGGGCGCTTGAAACCCTGCAAAACGAGAACGCCCTCGTCGAAGAAAGCCGCAAACCGGTGGCGGAGGGTGATCAAATCACTGTCGATATTCACAGCTATTTTATCGATGAAGCTGACTCGGATTCTGCTGATGATGGCGGCGAGGCGGATGATGCAGCAGATGATGCGCCTGTCGCCGAAGCTGCCGCAGAGGTCAAGAGCGAGCCGGTAACAGATGACAAGGCAGACACGGCGACCGCTGAGAATGTCGTTGCAGATGAACCCGACGACGATGACGACGAACTCGACGATGACGACGAATTTGACGATGATGACGAATTTGACGACGATGACGACGAATTTGACGATGATGACGACGAATTTGACGATGATGACAACACCTTCATTCATGGTGATGATTACACCTATACGCTGACTGAGGAACGCGAACCGCTGGTTGGCTTCACCGGTGCGCTCGTCGGCGCGGCTGTGGGCGAGACCCGCGAATTCGAACTGACGATACCTGAGGACGAACAGGCGTATCCGCCGGAGTTTTTTGGGCGGCGGGTGCAATTTGCGGTGACGCTCAAAAAGATCGAGACGGTGACACTGCCTACGCTCAACGACGATTTTGCAGCGCGGTTAACCTCCGAAGAAGAGGAACCGCTGACTTTGTTGCAACTGCGGATGCGCATCCGCGAGAACATGCAGAACATGAGCGAGGACAACTACAAATCTGAGTATTTGTCCGAAGCGCTCGATGCGATTGCCGCAGGCACAACGTGTAACTACCCGGAAATGATGATCTCGGAAGAAATCGAGAATATGCTCCAACGGCTGGATCAAGATCTGCGTCAACGGGGTTTGACTCTCGATGATTACATGACGATTTACAAAAAATCTACAAACGACCTGTATAATGACTATCGTGAACCAGCGATCAAGTCACTCGAGCGCAGTTTGATCATTGGCGAGATTATACGGGCCGAACAAGTAACAGTCTCCGACGCGGCCATCGAAGCGGAGATCGACCGAGTGGTTGGTCGCTTCGACGAAGAGCGCCACGATGAAGTGCGGCAAATGTTCACCAACCCGGTGATGCGCGATAACATGCGCAGTGACTTGTTACGCAACGCGGTGCTCGACCGGATTGTGGCGATTGCCAAAGGCGAAGCGCCGCCGTTGGAGCCTGCCACCGCAGACCAACCCTTAGATCAAGACGAAGTCGAGTCAGGTGCTATTTCAGAAGAAGGAGAATCAGCCTGATGTATCCCACTAACCTTATCCCGATGGTGATTGAGCAGGGCAGCCGTGGCGAACGTGCCTATGACATTTATTCACTGCTGCTGAAAGAGCGCATTGTGATGATGGGCACGCCCGTCAACGACCAGATCGCCAATCTGATCGTGGCGCAGCTGCTCTTCCTGCAGCGTGAAGACCCGGAGCGTCAGATTCAGATGTTCATCAATTCGCCCGGCGGGGTCGTCTATTCGGGGATGGCGATCTACGACACCATGCAGCAGATCAGCGCGCCGGTGAGCACGACAGCGGTGGGCCTGACGGCTAGCTTCGGCACCGTGCTGCTGACGGCGGGCCAAACTGGAATGCGTTACGCACTGCCGAACGCGACCATCCACATGCACCAGCCGTTGGGCGGCGCGCAGGGGCAGGCGTCAGACATTGTCATCCAGGCCAACGAGATCATGCGCCTCAAAGATCGGCTGATCGAGATTCTGATGCGCCACACCGGGCGTGAGCGCGAAGTGATCGAGCGTGATACCGACCGCGATCTGTACCTGAGTTCCGAGCAGGCAGTTGAGTATGGCCTGATCGACTCGGTGTTGGAAGGGGCCGAAGCGCGCGCCGGGGTGAACGGCGCGTGAGTTACCCACCACACAGCCAGCGGTGTTCCTTTTGCCGGCGCAGCCACGATGAGGTCGAGCGCCTGATCGCTGGGCCGGATGGTGTGTTTATTTGCGACAACTGCGTCGAGTTGTGCCAGCGGATTCTGTTTGAGGAGAGTCCGGCCTATCACCAGGATGAGGACACCTTCGAAATTGAACGGGTGCCTTCGCCGCGCGAGATCATGGCGCAGCTTAACGAATACGTCGTCGGCCAGGATCATGCCAAGCGGGTGTTGAGTGTGGCGGTTTACAACCACTACAAGCGGATTCGCAGCGGCAGTATCGCCAATGGCATTGAGCTGGAGAAAAGCAATATTCTGCTGGTGGGGCCAACGGGCAGCGGCAAGACGCTCATGGCGCAGACGTTGGCGCGTATTCTCGATGTGCCGTTCTGCATCGCCGACGCGACTTCGCTCACCGAAGCGGGGTACGTGGGTGAGGATGTCGAGAACATTCTGCTGCGGCTGATTCAAGCTGCCGATAACGACATCCCGCGCGCGGAAAAGGGCATCGTCTATATTGACGAGATCGATAAGATCGCGCGCAAGTCGAACGACAACCCGTCGATCACCCGCGACGTTTCGGGTGAGGGGGTGCAGCAGGCGCTCCTCAAGATCATCGAAGGGACGCTCGCTAATGTGCCGCCGCAGGGCGGGCGCAAACACCCGCATCAAGAATTCTTGCAGGTGGATACCAGCAACATCTTGTTCGTCGTTGGCGGCACGTTCGCCGGGATCGAAGACGAGATCAGCAAACGGTTGGGCGGCGAGGGCACCATCGGGTTTGGTGCGCAGGGACGCACCCAACGCGACAAGGGTGAACTGCTGCGCCAAATCAACCCGGAAGATCTGCTGTCCTACGGCCTGATTCCGGAATTTGTGGGGCGTTTGCCAGTGGTGGTCAGTGTGTCGCCGCTGGATCGGGACTCGCTCATGCGGATTCTGGTCGAGCCGAAGAACGCGCTGGTCAAGCAATACAAACAGCTCTTGGCGCTCGACAATCTGGAACTCGTTTTCGAGGAGTCGGCGCTCGGTGCGGCAGCGGATATTGCGACGCGGCGCGGCACTGGTGCGCGCGGCTTACGTTCGATCATCGAGACCCGCCTGCTCGACGTGATGTTCGAGGCCCCCAGCCGCAAGGACATCCGGCGCGTGGTCATCGACGGCGACGTGATCAACGGGGATACCCGCCCCCGTCTCTACGACGGCGACGACATGCCTGTCGAGTGGTCGGAGAACGGCACGCTCAACAGCGCTGCATAACCATGTGATCGCGAGGACGGCGTGCGGCTCATCGATTTCGGTGAGCCGCTTTTTGTTGGTGCGCTGGCGGCGCTGGTGCGCGCGTCAGTTGGGGGTGGGGAGCAGCACGACTTCTGCCAGGGTGCCGACTTCGCTTGCGAAGCGCTGTGCCTCGATGCGGCTGGCGGCCCCCGTGCGCACGCCCCAATTCATCGGGATCACCCAGCGCGGGCGAATCTGCGCCACGACAGCGGCGGCTTCACTTGGATTCAGAGTGCCTTCGCCATCAATGGGTACGATGGCCACATCGGCCCGAATCCGTTGCATTTCTGAGATCAGCCGGGTGTGACCAGCGTAGTAGATATCGTAGTGATTGACCGAAATCACGAACCCCAGGCTCCCGTTCTCAGCCGCTTGTGGCCCATCGGTTGGATCGTAGGCGGGGACGGCCTGTACACACGCCCGCCCGACTGTGATGCTTTGCCAGGGCCGCAGTACCGTGCAGTCGGGGATCTCAGAGGCGGCCAATGCCCCGCCGATCACCTGGGTGTGTGGGCCGCGCAGCCGGGCCACCGCGCCGGTTGAGCAGTAACGGTAGCCATTGTGCCCCACCAGAATCACATCAGCGTTGCGGGCATCCGCTGGCACATTCCGAGGGTTGATGTAAACGGTGGGGGTGCCTTCGATGACAAAGCTGCTGTGGTCCAGCCACTGTATGCGGTCGATCATTGGGATTGACCATCCTTATCTGTTTGCCAGAATGCAACCTGCGAAAAGATGGCGAAGACTGTAGCCGAAAACGACCATACACTCAAGACCAAAGTATCATTAGAATTATGTTATATTACGATTTGGCGGCACCCTGGCAAAGTGGACGGCTAGCGCTCGCGGTGACAGGCGCTTTGGCTCAACCGACCGACCTGATACAACCGATCTGGCTTGGGGCGGCGGATCAAGCTTATCAAGGCTGATTGGCGCGTGGATGGTTTTCACATAAGCCGAGGTTAGCGCTCGGTTGTGCGATCATTTCGTTGAGCAGCGCTGTGGTTAGACTTTCTGTCCTACTGGACAATTTCGATCCGCTACAGACAATACCTTATGATAAAATGGACAATAATCACATGAACGCACGGTTCATCACCTGAGGAATGCAGACTTATGACGGATAGTCCGCAAATCAAACGACTTGGCGGTACCGCGCCACAGGTACCCGCAGCAGCACCGGCCAACAACAAGCCGGGCACCTCCGCATTCGGCTGGAACCCACCGCCCTTAGCAAAACTGGAAGACACCGGCCTGAACCTGCTGTCGGTTGCCGACTTGGTGCTGAAGGTGCTGTATTTCGGCGGCTACATGGCGGGGCACACCATCTCCGATATTGTCAAGCTGCCCTACACAGGTGTGCTGGATACAGTGATGGAGTTTCTCAAGCGTGAGAAATTCATTGAGGTGCGCGGCAGTGGCGGTCTTGGTGAAGCTGGCTACCAATACATGATCTCTGGCAAGGGGGCGGAAAAAGCGCGTGAGGCGATGGAACGCTCGCAGTATGCTGGCCCGGCCCCGGTCACGCTCAGCCAATACATCGAATCCACGCACGAGCAGAATCGCGAAAAACTGGTCGTGCACCGCGAAGATATGATGCGTGTGATGGAAAACCTGGTCGTCTCGGAAGAGATGCTCAACAAGATTGGCCCTGCGGTCAATTCGGGCAAGTCGGTATTCCTTTACGGCCCGCCCGGCAACGGGAAAACCACCATCGCTGAAACGGTCGCCCGCATGGTGATGGGTACGAGCATGTGGATTCCTTACGCCATTGACGTTGATGGGCAGATCGTGCGTATCTTCGACAGCGTGAATCACGAACTGTCGGAAGACCCGCCGCTGCGTTATGGCACCGGCATGATGCCCGATGCCCGCTGGGTACGCATCAAGCGCCCAATGATCATGGTCGGTGGTGAACTCACGCTGGCCGGGCTTGACCTGGTGTACGACGACATCAACAAATACTACGAAGCGCCATTCCAGGTGAAATCGAACGGGGGCATGTTCCTTATCGATGACTTCGGTCGCCAGCAGGTGCGCCCGCGCGATCTGCTCAACCGTTGGATTGTGCCGCTGGAAAAGGGCGTCGACTTCTTGACATTGGCGACGGGCCGCAAACTCGAAATCCCGTTCAACGTCATGATCGTGTTCTCGACCAATCTAGACCCGCGCGATCTGGTTGACGAGGCGTTCCTGCGCCGTATTCGGCACAAAATCGAGGTTGGTGACCCCACCTACGAACAGTTCCGCGAGATCTTCAAGATCATGTGCCGCATCAAGAAGATCAAGTATGACGAGCAGGGGCTGGCCTATCTGCTCAAGGAATGGTACATCAACCAGGATCGCGCGTTGCGGTCGGTGCACCCGCGCGATATTCTGAATCAGTTGATCGACATCGCCACCTACATGAACAAGCCGCCGACGTTGACCAAAGATCTGATCGACCGGGCTGCTGCGTCGTATTTCGTCAAGCTGTAGCTCGCAGCGAGATTGATGAGCAGTTTCGACGATGGTTCCGCGATTGCGCGCCACTGGCTGTTTGTGCTCGATGACGGGCATTATGTGGTGCAGTGGGACGACACGCGGGTTCAAGACCTCCTCAGCGGTGAATACTTAGCGTTCGATCACGACCGCGATTTTGGGCACGCGATCACCGACGACGATCTGCATAAGCTCAAGAAAGCGGGCCGGGTCGAACGCTACAACCGCAACTACGTGTGGTTGCACGCGCTGCCGGAGGGTGGGCGCTTTGAGTTGCGCACAATGGAGCGTTCTCCAAGCCGGGTGCGCTCCTACTATTTGAATACGACACTGCCGGGTGCCCGCTTACGCGACGTGAAAGCCGTGCTAAAGCATGGCGGCCTTGATGGGCGTTTGTTCGCCTGTGAGCATGAAGAACTTGTGGCAGTTTTCGGTAAGGATGGCAGTTCGTTCGCTCAGTTGGGTGACGCTGAGGCGGCGCAGCGGCGGCTGCTGACTCTCGCGCCACAGCTCTTCGGGAATATGGCCGTTGCTTTTATCGAGACCAGCTCCGCAGACCCCCAAAATGGACATGCACCGCCAACGCGCCATGAGTCGGATGAATTTCTCGATCTCGACTCGCTGATCGCCAGCCAAACTGATACGTCGGTGACGGCGGGCAAATGTGCAGTGGTGGCCTGCGGCAATGCGCAGGAGATGGCCCAGATCGCCCAAGTGCTGCACGCGATCAAGATGGACATTCAGCCCGCCGCCACAGCCAAACAGGCGATGTATCTGCTGGAAGATCGCCCCCCCAACCTCTTGATTATGGACATGCAGATGCCAGATATGCACGGCTGGGAGATGCTGGGCAAAGTCCGCGAGTTGCACGACCTCGATCAACTGCGCATCATCGTGCTCGGCGAAGATGACCCTAACGAGGGTGATCAGACGTTTGCGGTGACCGTGGCGGGTGTGAGTCTATACCTCGTCAAGCCAGTGAGCAGCGGTCGGCTGCGCCAGGGTGTCTGGTCGGTATTCAAAGACCGCCCCATGCCCTAGCCCGCCACGGTCATCCTGCCGCCGATGCCTGTAACGGTTTTGCAACCAGATTGTATCTGCCCCCCGCCCGCCTACCGTTGCAATTTGTTATGGGGACTGATAGAGTTGGAGATGTTATGGGACATTTGGGTCATTGAGGATTATGGCGTCGAACAGCGCGGATCAAGTGCCTTGGATTAGTCGGATGCGCCGTGTGGGTGGAAGCTTGGCGAGCCAGGCCGAATGGATGGCCCCTGATGATGTGGTTAATCAGGTGATCACCCATTATCTAGAGGCTATCAATTGGCTGCATGAAAGTACCTGGCTGCCGCGCGTCAAACAGTTCACGCTGGCACCCGTCTACCTGACGGGCAAGCATCTAAAGCGGCATCAACACCTCATCGCTTCCTACCGCCCGTCGGACGGCCCGGAAATCGCTGGGGTGCTGCGTGCGGATCATCAGGTGGAAGTGCGGCGGTTCAGCCCCGGCGGCGAGACCTGCCTCGTGATCGATCATCAGCGGCAGCGGCGCATGGCGACTTACGACGCCCGGACGAAAACCCGCGTACACACACAGGATCTGGGTGATGGGGTGATTGTCTACCGGATGGCCTATGAGGCGAGGGGCAACCGCTGGAAGATTGATGCGTTCATTCAGGAACTGCCGTTGGGGTGGGAGACAGCCGAACTGCGGCAGCACATCCAGGAATTGGTTACGACGCCGCCCGTTTCAGTAGACGGACGCTGCAATTAACCCACCACATCCATCGGGAGCCACATGATGATTTTGGTGACAGGGGGCACTGGCTTTCTCGGACGCCATCTCGTCTCGGCGTTGTGTCGCTCTCAGTACACCGTGCGCCTCCTCGCGCGCGATCCTTCCGCTCATGCTTGGTTGACAACCTATCCCCGTGTCGAAGCGGTGGCGGGTGACATCCGCGATGCCGACGCCGTGCGCCGTGCCGTTGACGGCTGTACCCACGTGATTCATGCAGCGGGGCGGTTTCGCTTCTGGGGCGACGCCGAAACATTCAACGCGATCAACACGCTTGGCACGCAGCATGTGGTGGCAGCGGCGCTGGAGGCTCAGGTTGAGCGTTTCATTCACGTTTCGACGATTGCGCTCATCGGCCAACCGGAGCGTGTCGTGGACGAAACGCACCCTGCTCAACCCGCAGACGCCTATCAGCAGAGCAAATACGCTGGTGAGCAGTTGGCGCTGCGCTACCACGCTGAGCATGGCTTGCCGGTGGTGGTGCTGCGACCGGGCGCGTTTTACGGCCCACTCGGCCAGTATGCGTTCAACCGCCTGTTCTTCAAAGATCCGCTGCGGGGGATCATTATGCAGGTGAATCGTGGGCGCTATATCACCTTCCCGGTTTATATTGCGGATGTGGCCCAGGGAATCATCAAAGCGCTGGAGCAGGGGCGGCCCGGCGAGATCTATAATATTTGCGGCGACTCTTTGACACATAAAGAAGCCTTCGACATCATCTGTGCGGAGGGGGATATTCGCTGGCCGCGCGTGAAGATTCCCGGTTGGTTGGGAATCGAAGTGGCGCGGATGCTCACATCCCTGGCCCGAATCACGCGGCGTGAGCCGTTTTGGCCGCTGACTTTGCAATCCTATGTGTATAATTACTGGCAGGTTTCCAATGAAAAAGCGCGGCGGGAGTTAGGCTTTGCGCCAATCGACTTCCGCGAGGGGGCACGGCGAACGCTGGCCTGGTATCGCAGCGGCCAGCCCGACCATATCCCAGAAGTAGACTGTTGACCCGATCATGATCGATCAAGTGAAAATTCGCGTGCAAAGCGGCGACGGTGGCGACGGTCTGGTCGCGTTTCGCCGTGAAAAATATGTGCCGCACGGTGGCCCTGCGGGTGGCGATGGTGGCCACGGTGGGGATGTGGTGTTGAAAGTGCAGCCAGGCATGAATACGCTGGCGCGGTTTGTGAAACAGGTGCATTTCAAGGCCAAACCTGGCGGGCGCGGCGGATCGTCGAATAAGACGGGCGCGAGTTCGCCACCGCTGATCGTTGAGGTGCCGGCGGGGACAGTTGTCCGCGACGCCGAAACGGGGGCGATCCTCGCGGATCTTGTGGAGGATGCACAGGAAGCGATAGTCGTACACGGTGGGCGCGGCGGGCGCGGGAACGC
>JAADYY010000566.1 GCA_010092805.1 Chloroflexota bacterium
AATTCTTCTCAACGATCATAAAATTGCACAAAGAGGTATACGAAACCATATATGCGTAAACTCTATCAATTCCATCGGCGCGCAGTCGGGCTGATGCTGCTGGCATTCACCCTATTGGCCTTCGGCTTTGACAGCACATCGGTAGCCGCACAGGATCAGCCACTCCCAACCTCCCAGGAGCAAATGCGGCTTGATATGCTGCGTGCGCAGGGCATCGAGGTGCCTGCACGTCAACTGCGGCAGCCAACCGATCTGTGGGCGGTCGAGGTTGCACCTGGCACCGACGTGAACGCGCTGGCGGCGCAGCTCGGCTTCGAAAACCTGGGGCCAATTCAAGGGCTGCCCGGCGTCTACAACTTCCGGCAGGTGGGCAGCGCCTCACGCACAGCGGAAGTCGCCAACACGTTGGCGGTGGATGGCCGTGTGATGGCCTTCGCGCATCAATTGATGAACCTGAATGAATCCCGTCAGGTACCCGACCCACTCTACCCGAATCAGTGGCACCTCAATAACACCGGCCAGAACGGCGGCACCCCTGGCGAAGATGCCAACGTCGTGGCGGCGTGGAACGCCGGGTACAACGGCACCGGCACCGTCATCGCCATCGTTGATGATGGGCTGGAGCGCACCCACCCGGATCTTTCGCCGAATTACACCGCGGCGGGCAGCTACGACTATTTCTCGTTTGACCCTGACCCCATGCCCGGCAGCGGCGATTTTCATGGCACCTCAGTGGGCGGCGTCGCTGGCGCGCGCGATAACGGTTCCTGTGGTGTAGGCGCAGCTTACCGGGCGCAAATTTCCGGCATTCGCTACGGCTTCACCGACACACAGGAAGCCTCATCGCTCAGCCACCAACTGCAGCTCAACCAGATCTACAACAATAGTTGGGGTCCGAGCGATAACGGCTTTGTTCTGGCGGGGCCAGGGCCGCTGACCGCGCAGGTGCTGCAAAACGGCGTGATCAACGGGCGCGGCGGCCTGGGCAATATCTTCGTGTGGGCCGCTGGGAATGGTCTCGGCACCAACGACAACATGAACGCCGACGGCTACGCCAATTCGCGCTACACCATCGCCGTCGCCGCGACCGATGATCGCGGGGAGCAGGCCAGCTACAGCGAACCAGGTGCCGCGATCCTGATCAATGCGCCGAGCAGCAGCGTTGGGCGGCAAGGGGTCACCACCACTGACCGTGCAGGCTTCACGGGTTATTCCACCACCGACTGCACCAGCACCTTCGGCGGCACCTCGTCATCGTCGCCGCTGGTGGCGGGCATCGTCGCGCTGATGCTGGACGCCAACCCGAACCTCACCTGGCGCGACGTGCAGCATATCCTCGTCAACACCGCTGAACGCAACGATCCCACCGACGGTGATTGGGAGCAGAACGGTGCAGGCCGTTGGTACAGCCATAAGTATGGGTTCGGGCGCGTGAACGCGGGCGCAGCGGTGACCGCCGCCGTTGGCTTCCCCAGCACAGGGACCCCGCAAACCTTTGCCAACCCGGTTGTCAACGTCAATCAGCCGATCCCGGACAACAATTTCACAGGCGTCACCGCCAACACGACCTTCAACGCACCCGCCGGTTTCGTCGTCGAACACGTTGAGGTGATCTTCAACGCGACGCACACCTGGCGCGGCGACATCGCCGTCACACTCACTTCGCCTTCCGGCACGCAAAGCCGCCTGATGGAAGTGCGCCCAGACAATGGTGACAATTTCACCAACTGGTCGTTCGGAAGCGTGAATTTCTGGGGCGAGAACCCTAACGGCACCTGGACGATCCGCGTGACAGATTTGCTGCAAGATTTCAGTGGGACGTTCAACAGCTTCCAGTTGATCGTGCATGGCTACACGCCCTCGGCGCAGCCACAGGGCGGCGGCAACGACACATTGGGCTTGTATGTGCCCTCAACGGCGCTGTGGTTGATGCGCAATAGCAATACCAGTGGTGACGCGCAGACCAGCTTTGTGTACGGCGGCCTGCAAGGCGGTGTTCCGCTGGCGGGCGATTGGAACGGCGACGGTATCGATACCGCTGGCATGTATGTGCCGAACCTGGCCTACTGGTTCATGCGCAACTCGAATACGACAGGCAACGGCGATGTCTTTGCCGTCTACGGTGGCATCCCAGGGGCGCTGCCCATCGTCGGTGACTGGAACGGCAACGGCACCGATACCGTCGGCTTGTACAACCCGGCAACGGGCCAGTGGCTGCTGCGCAACAGCAATACCAGCGGCGATGCGGACATCAGCTTTGTCTTCGGCGGTATTCCAGGAGCGTTACCAATCGCTGGTGATTGGAACGGCGACGGCGTCGATACCATCGGCCTGTACAACCCAACGACAGCCCTGTGGATCCTGCGTAACAGCAACAGCAGCGGCAACCCCGATGTCACACTGGTTTACGGGGGTATCGCTGGTGGGCTGCCCGTCGTGGGTGATTGGAACAACAACGGCACCGACACCGTCGGCATGTACGTTCCGAATCTGGCGTACTGGTTCATGCGTAACACCAACACCACCGGCAACGGTGATGTCTTTGCCGTGTACGGCGGCATCACTGGTGCGCTGCCGGTCGTCGGTGACTGGGACAACGCTGCCCTGATCACGGCAGGCGCGGATGTGGCTGCATCGCCCGTGCTCGACGCTGCGCAGTTCACACAGCCTGCACAGCCCAACGCGGCGGCACCGCTGAGCGTCAGCCCTGAACTGCCGTTCTCGGTGGCCCCTGCTGTGCCTGCCGCGCCACTGAGCGGGCCGCAGCAGCCGAGCGATGTTGCGCCGGGCGGCGAACTCCCCGACGGGTTGTTCGGCGGCTGATCCGCATCATCTGCCTGCCACCCGCTTAAGTCATTGCCATCCAGCGGGGCGATCAGCAAGGATCGTCCCGCTTTTGATTCGCGACGGTGTGACTTTGGTCAGGGGGCATGACACTTGTCATGGTGAACTTGAACGCCGTTTAGGTTTTTTTCAGTCATCATGCCAAACACCTATGGGATAATCAGATCACGGCGGCAAGTCGTCACACTTCCGTCATCGCAACACTTTGCAGGCTAGCGCGATCACGCAATTGCACAGCAAATCTCTGCACCACATTGGCAGCACAATCTGGAACGGGCGAGGAAAATGATCGAATCGCATGAGTTAACCAAGTATTATGAGGAATTTCTGGCCGTCGACTCCGTGACGTTGGATGTCCCCACGGGGACGGTGCTGGCCCTGCTGGGGCCGAACGGCGCGGGCAAAACGACCACTGTGCGGATGCTCACCTCCATTCTGGAGCCGTCATCTGGGTGGGCGCGGCTGGCCGGGTACGATGTGCGCACCGCCCCGGAACAGGTGCGCGCGCATGTCGGTGTGCTCACCGAGCAGCACGGCCTGTATGAGCGCATGAAAGCCGTTGAGTATCTCGATTTCTTCGGGCAGGCGTACAAAATCCCGGCATCAAAGCGCCGCCAAACCACGCTCGATCTCATGGAGCGCTTCGGGCTGATGTTTGCCGTCGATAAGCAGCTCGGCGAATACTCGAAGGGCATGAAGCAGAAACTCGCCCTCGTCCGCGCCATGATCCACAATCCGCCGGTGCTGCTCCTTGACGAGCCGACCTCCGCGATGGACCCGCAGAGCGCCAAACTCGTGCGCGACGCCATCATCGAGCTGCAACGCGACCAGCGCACCTTCCTGATCACGACGCACAACCTCAGCGAAGCGCAGCAGTTGGCCGACCGCATCGCCATCATCCGGCATGGGCGCATCATCGCCAACGGCACCTTTGAGGAACTGGCGCACCGCTTCGTGGGCGACACGCAAATCGAACTGCGCGTGCGCGAGCCGCTCAACGGGCTGGCCCACGACATCAGCGATCTGGTGCGGGTCGAAGAAGTTGGGACAGATTGGTTGCGCTACCGCGTCGCTTCACCGCAGGAGACCAATCCGGTGCTGCTGCGCCGCATCCTCGGTATGGGCGTGGATGTGGTGTCGCTGTCGCCGCTCTCGCAAACGCTGGAAGACATCTATTTGCAAGTCGTCAAGGAAGACGAGCAGCAGGAAGGGAAAGCCAATGAGCACCTCCGTTAACACCCTCGAACAAAGCACGCCGCAGGTTCAGCCGCAGCGCGCACAGTTCCGGCAAACACTGAGCAATGCGCTGATCATCACGCGCCGCGAAGTCCGCGATAGCTTCCGCGATTGGCGCATCATCGCCCCCATCGTCACGCTGACCTTCCTGTTTCCGTTTCTGGCGCAGTTCGTCGCCGGGCAGTTCGCCGGGTTCGTCGAGGATTTCGGCGCGGAAGTCATCGGCACCCGCACGATCCCGTTCCTGCTGATGATCGTCGGCTTCTTCCCCATCTCGATTTCGCTCGTGATCGCGCTGGAGACGTTCGTCGGTGAGAAAGAGCGCCGCAGCCTGGAACCGCTGCTGAGCACGCCGCTGACAAATACCGAACTGTACATCGGTAAAACCCTGTCGGCGATGATCCCGCCGCTGATTTCGAGTTACGGCGGCATGGCCGTCTACCTGATCAGCTTGGTGTTCGGCGAGCTGACCTGGCGACCGGAACCGATGCTAATCATCCAGATCATTCTCTTGACTACTGTGCAGGCGTTGGTGATGGTCACGGGCGCGGTGGTCGTCTCCAGCCAGACGACCAGCACGCGCGCGGCCAATCTGCTGGCGAGTTTCATCATCATCCCTATGGCGCTGCTCATCCAGGCGGAAAGCGTGATTATGTTCCTGGCCCCAGACGCCGAGTCCGCCAACGGCATTGGCGCGTTGTGGGCCATCATCGCCGGGATGGTCGTAGTGGTGGTGCTGCTGCTGCGTGTGGGCAACAGCATCTTCAACCGTGAGGAACTGCTAGGCCGCACCCTCGACTCGCTGAACCTGCGCGGCACTGCCGCCAAGATCTGGCGCAACGTGCGCGCCGTCGACGACGCTGGCACGCCAGCCCGCAACCTGATCGAGTGGTATCAGCGCGGCATCTGGCTGAGCCTGAAGCGCCAAACGATGGCCGCGCGGATCACGATTGGGGTGTTCGTCTTCGCGCTGGTCGCCGGGTTTGTCGTCGGGCTGCTGCCAGAATGGCAGTTGGGGCTGCCCGGTGGCATGGACTTAAGCACTGTGGGTGAGAATGTCGGTGTGTATACCGAACAACTGCTCGGCCCCAACCCCGTCAGCGCGATTGCCTGGCAAAACGGGCGGATTCTGCTGGCAGCGACTCTGCTGGCGATGTTCAGCTTTGGGACGATTGCCCTGGTGCTCACCCCGGCAACGTATGTCATCCTGGGCTATGCCACCAGCCAGATCCTGGTCGCGGGCTACAATCCGCTGATTCTCGCCCCGGCGGTGCTCACACATGGGATCGTCGAAATCCCGGTGATTGTGCTGGCGACAGCGACGGCGCTGCGCCTGGGCGCGATTGTCACCCGGCTGCCGCGCGGCATGACGGTCGGCAACGCCTGGATGGCGGCCATCGGCGATACGATCAAGCTGTGGTTGGGGCTGATCATTCCGGGTCTGCTGCTGGCTGCCGCCATCGAAGCGTATATTACCCCCGCCATCACCAGCCTCATCCTCGGCGGCTAAGGGCCACCAACCAGCTTCAAATCAGATTATAACCGCCTGCTGAACGCGCACCGGGAGTATACTTAACATAGTTTAAACCGGTTGCGCGTTTGGTTGGCTCCAATTACGCGCGCTCGATTTTTGGGCATTCCAGGCAAAGCACTAAGGGCACTCGATGGCGCGTGTGATTATTCTTGGTTCGGCGGCGGCGGTCTCGGACGCCGATCACGACAACACTCATTTCATCCTCGTCGGCGAACGCAGCGGCCCCATCCTTGTAGATTGTGGCTCGAATCCGCTAGGCAAGATTCACAAACTCGGCATCGAAGACGCCACCATGCAAGACATGATCCTGACGCATTTCCACCCGGATCATGTGTCCGGCGTGCCCAACATGCTGATGCACATGTGGCTGCTGGGGCGGCAGGAACCGCTGCGCATCTACGGCTTGAATCACTGCATCAACCGCACCGAGGACATGATGTTGGGCTTCTCGTGGGACTCGTGGCCGAATTTCTTCCCCGTCACCTTCTACCGCGTGCTTGAGCGCGACAACGCACCCGTGCTCGAAAACGAGGACTTCCGCATCCGCGCGTGGCCCACCAAACATTTCATCCCGACAATTGGCCTGCGCATCGAGAACAAGCTGACAGGCAAAGTCCTCGCCTATTCGTGCGATACCGAACCCATCCCAGCTGCTGGCGCTGGGCCGTGACGCTGATATGTTCATCCATGAGGCGGCGGGCGAGGGGTTTGGGCATTCCAGCGCGCGCCAGGCCGCCGAAATCGCCACAGAGGCGGGCGCGAAGTCGCTGTATTTGATCCACTATGAGGTGTGGAACACCGACCCAGAACCGCTCGTTGCCGAAGCCCAAGCGGTCTTCGATGGGCCGGTGTATCTGTCGCGCGATTTCGACGAATACACGTTCTGAGCGCCCGATCACCCGGTGCCAGCCGCTACGATGTTTCCGGCTGCGTGAGTGGCTTCACCGTCGCATGTAGGAACTGAAGATCGTCCCGCTCCGGCATCATCCGCTGCACCTCAACGATTTCAAACTCGTTCGGCCCCAACCGCACCCGGTCGCCGACACGGGGTTGGTCAGTTTGGGTCTTGATGCTGCCGGGGTGGCCGCCACCCAACACGACATAACTCACTTTATAAATCATCGCCCAACGCTCCTAAACGTTAGACATCGCCGCTCATATCATAATTGCGATGGCGCAGCTTGAACGCCAGATCCAGCGCCAAATTGCGCATCACGTGAAACCCCAGCGCCAGATCGCTCTGGCACAATGCGTCGAAGGCTTGGCGGCCCAGCGCATAGACCACAGTATCAGCCTGCACCGCTGTGATCGCGGCGCTGCGGGTGCCTTGATCGAGCAGCGCAACTTCGCCGAAAATCTGCCCTTCGCCGAGGTACAACGCCGGGTAAAATTGCCCCGCAGCGCCACGCTTGAGCACCGCGACTTCGCCGGAAACGATGATGTACAGGTTGTCGCCGGGCATGTTGTGGTTAAGGATAGTCGCGTTGGCCGGGTAGACTTCGCGCTGGCTGATGGCGACCAGCTTGTCGATTTGGGCTTCGGTTAGCCCACGAAACAACTCAATTTGTACCATGAGCGCGCGCAGATCGTGCATCATTCGCCCCCTGAGGATTCTATGTGCTGCGCCGACTACTTAAATTCTAATCCGAATTGGCTGCCGCCGGGAAGATACACCAGTAATATCTAATGTTACTTTTATGGATGCAAATTATACTGTAGATCGATTCGCTATTGTCCACGATTCGCGTTCTGCTAGCTACGAGCCTCACATTGTACTTTCGCAACCGGCCAGGCTCACCTGTGGAGAGAAAAGCTGTGCACGACGACAAACGACCAGACAACCGACGGTTGGGCGACAACCCGCCGGCCGAGCGCTTGTGGATTGTTCAAGGGTACACGGTGTGGCGCACCAGCCGCCAATTTGTGCCCCCCACCGACGTGATTGAACTGCAAGACCGACTCCGCGTGATTGTCGAGATCGCCGGGATGCGCCCCGCCGACTTTTCGATCACGCTGCACAACAACCGGCTGATCATCACCGGCACCCGCGAACGCCGCCTGGATCAGACGGCGGCCTATCATCAGGTCGAAATTGGTCACGGCGCGTTTCGCGTCGATGTCGCGCTGCCCTGGGCCGTTGACCGCGCTGGGGTGGCGGCCAACTACCGCGACGGTTTCCTGCAAGTCGATCTACCGCGCCGGGCCGACGATGGTCAGGTTCAGGTCATCGACGTAACTTTCTCGGACGAGACTGAAGGTGTTGACCCGAATGAGTGATAACCCGCTGAGATCGCCTCTCACCAATCAAGACATCGAACAAACGTGGGAGGATACCGAACAGGTCGTCGCAGTGAACTTGCCTGATGACGCCACGGAAGAGCGCCACCCACAGATCCCGGACGAACTGCCGATCCTGCCGCTGCGGGGGTTGGTCGTCTACCCGCAGACGGTGATCCCGCTCACAGTTGGGCAGCCGCGCAGCATCCGGCTGGTGGATGATGTCGTCAACGGCGACCGCCTGATCGGGCTGGTGACCGCGCTCGATCCTGAACTGGAAACCCCCAGCCCGGACGATGTGTACCGGGTGGGCACCCTGGCATCGATTCACCGGCTGTTCCGCGCCCCGGACGGCACGATTCGGATGTTGGTGCAGGGGCTTTCACGGATGCGGGTTGAAGACTTCACCTCAGTGGAACCGTACCTGAAGGCGCGCGTCCACGCCCAGCCGGAAACTGTCGAATCGTCGCTGGAAGTCGCGGCGCTCACACGCAATGTCACCACGCAGTTTACACGCCTGGCGGAGTTGGTGCCCAGCATCCCCGGCGAGCTGATCAATAACGCGCTGAACAACGTCGATGACCCGCTGCAACTGATCTACACGATTGCAACATACATCCGCGTCGATCTAGACGATGCGCAGAAGCTGCTTGAGTTGGACAGCACCGAAGCCAAGCTGCATCTGATGATGACGCTGCTGAGCAAGGAACTCGAAGTCCTGGAGCTGGGCCGCAAGATCCAGAGCGAAGCCCAAACCGAGATGGAGAAGGTTCAGCGCGAATATTATCTGCGCGAACAGCTCAAAGCGATCCAGCGTGAACTGGGCGAGGGCGACGAGCAACTCGTCGAGGTGGAGGAGTTCCGCCGCAAAATCGCCGAATCGGGGATGCCGGACGAGGCCGAAAAAGAGGCCAACCGCGAACTCGACCGGCTCTCGAAGCTGCCGACAGCGGCAGCAGAGTACGGCGTGATCCGCACCTACCTCGATTGGCTGACCAGCCTCCCCTGGAACCTGCGCAGCGAAGACAACCTCAATATCGCGCACGCGCGGACGGTGTTGGACGAGGATCACTACGGCCTGGAGGACATCAAGGAACGTATCCTGGAGTATCTGGCGGTGCGCAAGCTGCGCGCTGAACGCGCCGACGGACTGAGCATCGAAAGCGATCAGGATCAGGTGCGGCGCGAACGGCAAGGCGCGATCCTGGCTTTTGTCGGGCCGCCAGGCGTGGGTAAGACCTCGTTGGGCGCGTCGATTGCGCGGGCGATGGGCCGCAAGTTCATTCGCATGAGCTTGGGTGGGGTGCGTGATGAGGCCGAGATTCGCGGCTTCCGGCGCACCTACATCGGCGCGATGCCGGGCCGCGTCGTCCAGACAATCCGCCGCGCCGAGACGCTCAACCCAATCATCATGCTCGATGAGATCGACAAGCTGGGCCGCGATTTTCGCGGCGACCCGGCCAGCGCGCTGCTCGAAGTCCTCGACCCAGAGCAGAACGCGGAATTCACTGATCACTACCTGGATGTACCGCTCGACCTGAGCGAGGTGATCTTCATCACGACGGCCAACGACCTCGACCCGATCCCCGGCCCACTGCGGGATCGTATGGAGATTATCCAGCTCAGCGGCTACACCGAAGAAGAGAAAATCGCCATCGCACAGCAGTATCTCGTCCCCCGGCAGATTCGCGAAAACGGGCTGCGGGAAACCGAAGTCGAAATGAGCGCCCAGGCGCTGCGCGAACTGATCCGCGACTATACCCGTGAAGCGGGCGTGCGCACGCTCGAACGCGAGATTGGGCGGGCGATGCGTAAAGTCGTCACGCGCATCGCGGAGGGTAAAACCGAGACGGTCACCATCGACGCGCCGATGCTGCGCGAACTGCTCGGCAAGCCGCGTTTCGGCTACCGCACCGAGCTTGAGGATCGCACAGATCGCCCCGGTGTGGCGACAGGGCTGGCCTGGACACCGTTCGGCGGCGATGTGCTGTTCGTCGAGGCGACGCACATGCCCGGCAGCAAAGGCTTCCAATATACCGGGCACCTGGGCGAGGTGATGCAGGAAAGCGCGCGGATCGCGTTCAGCTACATCCGCTCGATGGCCGACGATCTGGGCGTGCCAGAAGGCTACTTCGACAAATACGATGTACATCTGCACGTGCCAGCCGGCGCGCAGCCGAAAGACGGCCCTTCGGCGGGCGTGACGATGACCGTCGCACTGGCGTCGCTGCTCACCAATCAGCCTGTCCGCAGCGATGTTGCCATGACCGGCGAGATCACGCTGCGCGGGCAGGTGCTGCCGGTCGGCGGCATCAAGGATAAAGTGCTGGCCGCGCATCGGCTGGGGGCCACGACGATCATCCTGCCGAAGAAGAATGAATTCGACCTGGATGATCTGCCGGAAGAGGTGCGCGATCGACTCGAGTTCGTCCTCGTCGAGCAGATCGAAGAGGCGCTGGCCGCCGCGCTCGTTAATGGACACAATTCAGATAACCCGGTAGACTGATAAGCGAGCGAACTGCATCGCCACCGACCGACAGGAGCTGGGCGCTGTCGGTCGGTGGTTGCTGAATGTGGCTGAGGGAGGCTGCAACCCGTGCCGAAAATTATGATCGTCGATGACGATACGAGTATGGTCAAGCTGCTGCAAACGCTGCTGGAACTGGACGGCTTTGAGGTGACGGCAGTCATTCGCGGGGGCGATGTGCTGCCGAAGGTGCAGGAAGTCCAGCCCGATCTGATTATGATGGACTACCACCTCACCGATATGGACGGCGTCGATATCATCCGTGACATGCGCGCCGACCCCACCTACGACAACCTGCCGATCATCGTTGCTTCGGGGTTGGATGTGGAAGATGAAGTGATGGACGCGGGGGCCACCCGCTTCATCGTCAAGCCGTTTGAACCGGGCGATCTACCGGGGATGTTCAACGAACTCATCCAGGGGTAGTGCCCCTTGGCCGCCCACATCGGTTGGGTTGATGACGCCCAATCGATTCTGTTGTGCCGCATCGATAACCTACGCGGCCCAGATGCTTACGTTGTGCTCGCCGGGCAAATCCCGCTGGTGATGCGGCGGGCGGGGCACCGGGTTGATTTGATTCTGGTGCTCGGCCCCGGTGCCCCACTGCCACGCGGCGCGCTGCAAGAAGCAGCGATTCTGCTGCGGATTCTGCCGCCGAATTTCGGCATCTGCGTGGCGGTGGGCGGGCATTGGCTGCTCACCAACCGCTTGAGCCTGTGGCTGGCACCGCGTCTGCTGCGCCGCTGGCGTCCGCTGCTGGCGCAGCGTGTGCGCTTCGCGGCTTCGCCGACTCAGGCGCGTGATCTGATCCTCGCGGAACGCAGCCGCCACCCGCACCCGTGATCGCGCAGCGCTCAGACCGGGGAGGCCACCCCCTGATCGAATTCTTGCAGCACCCGCCGCGCGATCACCATGCGCTGGATTTCGCTGGTGCCCTCGCCAATGGTCATCAGCCGCTGATCGCGGTAGATGCGCTCGACGGGGAATTCACGGCTGTAGCCGTAACTGCCGTGAATCTGAATCGCGTTGTGCGCCACCCTTTCCGCGACTTCGCTCGCCATCAGCTTCGCCATCGCTGCCTCGCGGTTGAACGGACGTCCCGCATCTTTGCGCCACGCTGCCCGCAAAACCAGCAGCCGCGCCGCTTCGATCTCCAGCGCCGCATCGGCGATCATCCACTGGATCGCCTGGTGTTCGGCAATCGGTTTGCCGAAGGCGTGGCGCGTCTGCGCGTACTTGACCGACTCCTCAAACGCCGCTTGCGCCAAGCCCACGCTCAGCGCGCCGATGGTGATGCGCCCGCTGTCGAGGATCTGCATCGTCTGCTGGAAGCCGCGCCCCACCTCACCAAGCACAGCCGCTGATGGCACGCGCACCCCATCGAAGCTGAGCATCTGCGTGGGCGAGCCTTTCAGCCCCATCTTTTTCTCTGGCGGGTGGATGGTCAGGCCGTCGGCGTCGGTCTCGACGAGGATCATGCTGAACCCGCGCGTCCCGGCGTCGCGGTCGGTGCGCACCAGCACCGTGATCACCGGCGCGATCCCGGCGTTGGTGATCCAGGCTTTGCTCCCGTCGATGATCCAGGCGTCACCATCCCGGCGCGCGGTTGTCTGCACGCCGCCCGCCAGATCGGATCCCCCGCCCGGTTCGGTGAGGGCCAGGGCACCCAGCACCTCGCCGCTCACCAGTTTTGGCAAGTAACATGCACGCTGCTCTGACGTGCCCCAGCGCGTGATCGGCGCGCAGCCGAGGCCACCATGTGCGGCCAGCGACAACCCCGTCGAGCCGCAAGCACGGCCCAGCTCCTCAATGGCCAGGGCGGTGCTCACTGCGTCGAGTTCGCTGCCGCCGTAGGCTTCCGGCACATCCATCCCCAGCAGCCCCACATCGCGCATCTTGCGGATTGCCGCGAAGCGCAGCTGCCCCGTCTCATCGACTTCGGCGGCATAAGGCTTGACTTCGGCCTCGCAGAAATCGCGCACCACACGCTGCCACATCCGTTGTTCGTCGTTCAAATCAAAGTTCATTTGGCGTACTCACTGTGTTCTATTTGTGGGATCTATACGATTGTTTTTAGTATAATTCAGCCAAAATACCTTGACCATTGGCAAAATTGCCGGAGCCAAAATGCCCAGAATCGATCAGCGGCTGGGGCTGACGCGCTACGAAGCCGACACACATTACAAACAGGCGCTTGAGGCCTACAAGAAGGGGAATTTCGACAAAGCGGTCGAAGCGCTCGATGAGGCGCTCGACCTGCTGCCCGGCCAGGCCGAGTATCACGCGGCGCGGGGTTTTATCTACCTGGAAGATGGCGAGCAAGCCCACGCCGAAGCCGATTTCGATACCGCGCTCAAGCGGCAGCCGTATGAGATGCTGGCCCATTACGGGCGCGGGATGATCGCGTATCAAACGCAGCGCTGGATGGACGCGCTGGGTCACTTTGGCGAGGCGTATCGCGTCGATCCGCAGCGGCCAGAGACGCTCTACTATCTGGCGCTGATCTATTATCAACTGGGGGATTTCACGCACGCCCATGACTTCATGACGCAAGCCCACGCAGGTCTGGAAACACGGGGCGACAAACGCCGCACCGATGCCGCCCGCTGGCTGCGCCACATCGAACGGCGGCAGCGCGAGATCGGCAAGCGCCCATGATCATCGAGCGCGCGGCAGGTCAGGGGTTGGCGCGCGAGAGTGCATCCATCTGCGCTTGGGCGGCCTTCGCGGCATCGTCGCTCATGCCCAGCCGCGTGAAGATCACCAACGCCTGCTGGAGTTTGCGCGCCGCTGCCAAATCCCGCCCCCGCGACGACAGACTGCGCCCCTGCGTATACATCGTCTGCGCGATCTCGCCTTCCGCCTTGATCCCCTCAAAGGCGCTGTTGGCAGCGTGGAAATATTCGTCTGGGTCGCCAGCGAACAGCGGGCCGGTCTCGTCCGCCGCAGTGTTGCCCCCCGACTGCGCATCGGCAGCCAGCATCAGTTCCGTCAGCACCTCGCCCATTGCGCGGTAGGCCATCCCCAGCACCAGCGGCTGATCGATCTGGTGTGCGAGCGCGAGGGCGGTCTGCGCGTGCGGCCACGCCTGCTGGAGGTTTTTGCTGTGTACGCACGCCGACGCCAACCCATGCTCGATCACGCAGAGCAAGCTGAGCCGTTCTTCCTCGTCTTCGGTGATCTGCCCAGCCAGCACCCGGCCATGCGTGAGCAGCGCACGCGCTTCGTCACTGTGCCCCATGCTGAGCAGCATCAGCCCCTCGTTGGCGATGGCGGTGGCTTCGGTGGCCATCACACCGAGCCGTGCGGCGGCATCGCGCACCGTGTGGAAGAACTGCCGCGCGCGGGTGAAATCGCCCTTCAGGCGATAGATTTCGCCCAGGTTGAGCACAGCACTGAGGGCGCGTGTTTGGTTGCCCGCCTGCTCGAAAAATTCGCGCGCCCGCTCGAAATGCCGTAGGCTGGCGTCGAGATCACCGCCGTAGCCCTCCAACACCCCGATCAGCATCTCGACACGTCCGCGATCTGCCGGGTAACCGCGTTCGGCGGCGTCGTTGCGCAGGCCGCTCAGCGCATCCAGCGCCTGCGGAAATGGTAGTTCGCCGCGCTCCCAACGGCTGAAGGTCTCACGGCAGCGGATGTCAAACTCTGGTGTCGGCTCCTGCCTATTTGGCGATACGGTCTCCATCGGGGTGATTTAACCTCTACTTAACTGTATCCGTTCAAGATTAAAGCTACTTTGGCATTGATGAATTAGGATAACATGCATCATGATAAATCCCAATGAGCGCTACCGTAAAATTATTCAGCAATTAACGACCGTAGAACGTGCGGGCCTCGTCACCGACATGGACGGCACCATCAGCCATGTGGTGTCCTCGCCCGATCAAGCGGAAGTAACGCCGATCAGCCGCACGCTGTTGGGCAGGTTGCAGAAATCACTGACGTTGGTGGCGGTGGTTTCCGGGCGGGCCGCCGATGATTTACACCAGCGCGTGGGGCTGGAAGATCTGGTGTATGTCGGTAATCACGGGTTAGAGCAGTGGATCAACGGCGAGCTGGTGGTGACGCCGGAAGCCAGCAGCGCCCGGCAGGGTCTCGAGGCTGTCATGGAGTCGATCCGCCCGCGCCTGCTGCCAGGGATGCTGCTGGAGGACAAGCGCGTCACGCTGTCGATTCACTATCGGCAGGCCGAAAACCCCGATGCAGCCGGCGCGGAATTCGCGCCAATTCTGCGCGAGGCCGTCGAAGCGCAAAACCTGAAACTGTTTGCGGGCAAGCGTGTTTTCGAAGTACGCCCACAGCTCGAAATCGATAAGGGCAGTGCGTTTCGGCGTTTGGTCACCGACTATCAACTGGAAGCAGCCATCTACATGGGCGATGACACCACCGACGCCGACGCGCTGCGGATGGCGCAAACTCTGCGCGCCGAGGGGATCTGCCAGGCGTTCGGCGTCGGCGTCACCTCGGAGGAAACGCCCGACACCGTCCAGGAAAGCGCCGATGTGATGGTTCAGGGGGTCTCTGGGGTGGAGTCTTTGCTGGCTTCAATTTCCAGCGCTTTGATCGCATCCTGAACCTGATTGTAGAACCACGCTGTCACGCTATGATGTTTGATGTGATTGCGCAAGGCTTCAGCGCGGCGGAAGCGTTCCTGAGGCTTCATTGTCAGCCCTTCGTGGAGCGCTTCGGCGGTGCTGTACACATCATATGGTGAAATCGCCAGCACATGATCGTGCAGTTCGTTGAACGCCCCTGCGTGCTCCGAGAGCACGATCACCCCGCCGCGCTCGTTGACCAGCGCGCCCTCTTTGGCGACGAGGTTCATCCCGTCGGCAATCGGGTTGACGAGCAGCACATCGTACAATTGCAGCGCCGCAATCGCGCGGTTGTAGTTGTTGCCAATCAGGACGCGCACCGGCTCCCAGAACCCATCGCTGAAATCGGCGTTGATCATGCCAACTTCGGCCATGATCTCCTCCAGATACGTCTGGTATTCGCCCACTTCCAGGCGCGAGGGCACCAGCAGCGCCAGCATCTGCACCTTGCCCCGGTGCTGTGGATGGCTTTCTAACAATGTGCGGAACGCCATCATCCCGCGCAGAATGTTCTTGCTCGGCTCGATGCGGTCGGTGCGCAGGATCAGTTGGTTGCCACCGATGATGTTGGAGAGCGACGCTTTCAGCAGGCGGGTTTCGGCGTTCTCCGTGAGCGACTCGACCTTTTCGACGTCGATGGAGATGGGGTAGGCACGCGCCTCCACCCGGCGGCCCTGATACTCAATGGCGTCACGCGCGCCGCGCGAATGCGCGTCATCGAGGTGCAGGCGGCAGGTTTGCACAAAGTTGAAGGCATCCGTTTTGGTCTGGAAGCCGACCCGATTCGAGGCCAGCAGGCTGCTGAGCAGCATCGTCCGCATCTCCGAGGGCAGCGCGCGCCAGGCATCCGGCCCCGGCCAGGGGATGTGAATGAACGGCTGAATCTGCACGCGCGCGCCCAGACGTTCGCGCAGAAACTGCGGCACCATATACAGGTGATAATCCTGCGGGAAGACGATGATCGGGCGGTTGGATTCCAGGCTGCCGTCCGACTCGATACCGTCGGCGATGGCATCGGCGAACTGCTTGTTGATCATCACATAACCTTGCCGCCAGGCTTTCCACGTGTCCTGCGTGATCACAGGGTTGCGCGGCGTATCCCACAATTCATGCTGAATGAACCACAGCAGCGGGTTGGCGATGGTGTTGTAGTACATCTCGTAGCGTCGCCGGTCGGGGATAACCATGCTCAGGCGCATGTTCCCCAGCTTGAGCGGTTCGTCAGTTTGGGTTTCGGCCCAGGCCCGGTCGTCTTTGCTCAGCGCCGCCGCAATCCATAGAACTTCGTAGCTGTCCGTCAGGGCCGCCAATGCCGTCACCAAGCCACCTTCACCGCGCTGATGAGTGAAGGTGCCGTCTTTCTGCCGCTTAAACGAATACGGCCCGCGATTCGAAGCGATCACGATCAGCGGTTCCGTGCTTTTCTCCGCGCCGTTGCTGTTGCCAGCATTCAGGTCTGTCTGTTCAGACATTGATGAGGTTACTCCTGATTTTCTTGGAGTCTAACATCTTTCATGATCTTCACAAATCTCAGGCACGTGTTCGCGCGAGGTCTGTGCCGCCGAGCCATCCGCCCCCGGCATACGAAGCACCGCGCATTGTTCAAGCTGCTTTGGCCTCCGATCAACCAGCGACCCAAGCAATCATTCGCGGGGCAGGCAACCGTCGAAACCTTTATGTATTGCACTTTGATTACATGCTATTTTGATGTTTGCAGCAGAGATCATCAAGGAGGCTAGCAATGCCATACCCTTACCGCTATGCACCGGGAGCCGAAGTCTTGGGAGCCGCCGCCAGCGCAATCATCCACCATTTGATGCACGACGATGTTATTGAGTCCCTACGCAAACATAATCTGGAACATTTGGACTTAGAGCG
>JAADYY010000100.1 GCA_010092805.1 Chloroflexota bacterium
AGGGGAGAAAACTGCTTTTGAAGTCCCTCTCCTAGCCGCAAAGCGGCGGTTGGGAGCGGGATTTAGGGTGAGGGCCTGATTCGCCAACAGCATCTGTTGCAGTTCAGTAGGGGATGTGTCGGTGGAACGATGGCTTATGGCACATTAGCACAAATTGGGGCGGCTGCATTGGCCGAACGGTCTTTGGCTGCCCGGTTTTCCGGCTGCACGGCAACGCGATGTGATCAACAGGGCTTGGGGAACTGCGGGCGACTTCAGGGAATTTCAGCCGAGATCCTCACCCCGCCGCTCCGGGCAAACACGGGGTGAGGATCTGTCATTGGCGGGGGTTACGCTTCGGTGATGGTCAGGGTTTCGATGGCATCGCCCTGCCGAATGGCGTTGACGACGGTCATGCCGTCACCCGTGATCTTGCCGAACACGGCGTGCTTGCCGTCGAGGTGCGGCTGTGGGGCGTGCGTGATGAAGAACTGCGAGCCGTTGGTGTCTGGCCCGGCGTTCGCCATGCTCAGGACGCCGGCGCTGTCGTGCTTCATGCGCAGCGCTTCGTGCTCGTCGGGCCATTTGTAGCCGGGGCCGCCGCGCCCGGTGCCCGTCGGATCACCGCCCTGAATCATGAAGTCGGAGATGACGCGGTGAAAGGTGATGCCGTCGTAGAAGCCATCGCGGGCCAAAAACACGAAGTTATTCACCGTTTCCGGCGCGTCTTTGGCAAACAGTTCAATGTCAAACGTGCCTTTGTTGGTCTTGAAGTGGGCGGTGTACTGCTTGTTGGGGTCGATTTGCATTGCGGGTGGGTTGTCGTACTGCTTCGCCATGTGGCTGCCTCTTGTTAAGGTTTGCGATCAATCTATTCGTGAGATGATAACAGAAAACGGGGTGGCGGGCGAAGATTGTTTCGAATCTCTAGCTAACTCTAGACGAATCCCCGAAAACTCCTGGTATATAATCCGATCAGGTAGAAGTTGGTCAATGCGTTTGGAATGGGTTTGTTTGGGGTGGCTGGTAGCGCAAGAGTCCTGTTGCCAGCAGCGGGAATCTATACTCAAGCTGGCTTCAGTTGTGCTATAGTTGAGATAGTCTTGCTCCTCAAAGATGTTTCAAGGCTGGCAGAACCTTTAACAACGGCTTGTGACACGCTACCATCCAGCTTCATCAATAGGCCAAATGTGAGGAGATGTAGGGGATGCCCCGTGTATTGTATATCGAAGATAACCCGGAAAACCGGATGTTGGTGCGGCGGGTGTTAATGGCATCAGACTATAACTTCACGGTTGAAGAAGCTGAGGACGCGAAAACGGGGATTGCATTGGCCAAGCAGCAGCGGCCCGATGTGATTCTGATGGATTTGAGCATGCCCGATATGGATGGATTGGCCGCGACGGCTTACCTGCGGACGCTCCCCGGCTTTGATACCCTGCCGATCGTCGCGCTGACGGCCAATGTCATGCCCGGCGACGCCGAACGGAGCATCGAAGCGGGGTGCGATGGCCACATCGGCAAACCCATCGATGTCGATACCCTGGCCGAAACTGTAGCAAGCTATCTCAGGAGTCATCAATGAGCGAGGTGCAAAGCGTGAATGAGCGCGCCCCCATCGAACCCAGCGACGCGCATGTGTTGGTGGTCGAAGATAACGTCCCCAACTTTGTGTTAATCGCGCGGATGCTCGCGTTTATGGGTGTGCAGCGCTGTGAGTGGAAAACGTCGGGCTGGCAGGTGGTGCAGTTCGCCGATACGCTGCCGCGTGTCGATCTGATTCTGATGGACATTCGCCTGCCCTATGAAGATGGGTACCAGGCGCTGCAAAAACTGCGCACCAACCCCCGGTTGAAAGACACGGTTGTGTGTGCGGTGACCGCCGAAGCCAGCGAAGACCAGATGCGGCGTGCCAAGAAAGCCGGGTTCAATGGCTTCCTGGGCAAACCGCTCGACCCCGACCGGTTCCCCAACCAGATTCGCCAGTTGCTCAAGGGGGAAGAGGTATGGGAATGGAAGTAAACGATGATTTAGCCGCGGCTCAGTACGACGCATCCGGCACCATTTACGGGTCGAACGACCCGGTCAGAATTCTGGATGCGGTCGTCAAGTTTGCGGGGGTAGCGTTTGCGACAGCGCATCTGGGGTTGCTGGAAACCGATGGTGCCACGCTGACGATCATGGCCACACTCGGTGGCGGGGGCATTCAGGCGACGCGTACCCGCCGCCGCCTGGACACTTACCCGGCCTATGATACGTTGGCGGCGGTCGAGGTCATTTTTATCCCCGACGTGGACGGCGACCAATTCATCGATGAGCACGAGCGCGCGGGGCTTCGCCAGCAGGAGATCGGCGCGTTGTTGATGATCCCGCTGGTGGTGGGTGAACGGCTGGCTGGGTTGATCTACTTCAGCAGCCCGCAGGCGGTCCCCGTGATCAGCGGGCCGCGCCTGCGCGCCCTGCGCCGCCTCGGTGATCAAATAGCCATCGTGTTCGAGAATCAAGCACTGCTGCGGAATACAGAGGCCACGCTCGAAGAAGTGCGCGCGCTGTATGCAGCCAATCAGGCGCTGCTGGGCGCAATCGATACGCTGGATGTGGTGCGGTTGGTGCGCAAACATCTGGCCACCGACTCGGCGGCGGTTACGCATATTCTGTTCGCCGACCCGGCTGATTCGTTGAAAGCGCCATTGAACGAGCACGATAGGGCGGCGAATGGGGCGGGCGAACGGCAGGCGTTGCTGCGCCATATCATCACGGTTGCCGACGAACGTATGCTCAATACCCCGCTGACACTGCCCGCCGATTTCACGCCGCTGCTGGATCATCAAGAGACGGTGCTGCGCTTTGTTGAGGCGCTCGACGCGGGCACTACCGATCCGGTGCAGGCGCTATTGGGCGATGACACGCTGAGCAGCTACGTCGCCATGTTCATCGTCGATCAGCGGGTCGTCAGCGATCTGATCGTTGTCGGGTTTGATCAACCGCGCACGTTCCCAGAAACGCTGCGGCGTTTGTACCAGGTGGTGGCCGACCAGATCACGATTGTGCTGCAAAACCAGCGGCTGCTGCGCGTGGCGCAGGCCAACGCCGTTGAATTGGAGCGGCAGGTGCGTCGGTTGCAGGCGCTCAATGATCTGGCAACCAGCGTCAGCACCACGCAGGACGAGCAGGTTTTGCTCGACTTCGTGCTGCAAAACATGGTGTTAGCGCTGGAAGTTGAGCACGGGACGGTGTTGCTGTACGATGAGCAGCAGCAGACGGGCGTCGCGGTCAGCGAGTACCCACGCGGCACCGCCTTCGGCATCCGGCTGCCGCTGCCGGGCAATCCCATCGCTGAGCGGCTGCGCGAAAATCCCGAAGAACCCGTCGTCGTGCAGCGTCTGGATGACCCGCAGTTGGTGCCAGTTGTCCGCGCCGTGCTTGAGGAGATCGGCGCGCAGGCTATGCTGGTGCTGCCGCTGCGTGTCTACGACAAGCTGATCGGATCGATTGGGCTGGATGTGTATCGTGAGGGGGGCAGCTTCACGCCGGATATGGTGGCGTTGGCGCGGACGATGGCGTCGCAGTTGGCCACCGGGTTGCAGAACATCCGCTCGCTGCGCGCTACCGAGCAGCGCGCCAATCAACTCCAGCGCATCGCCAACTTCAGCCAATCGGTGCAGGCGTCGCTGGATATGGAAACGATCCTCACGATTTTGCTGTCGGAAACGGTGCACATGATCCCCGCTGACCGCCTGACGGTGGCGCTGTGGGACGCGGCGATGGGACGGCTGCGGTTGGTGGCCGATTACATCAATGAGACGGTGCGCGTTGATATGGACGGCGGCAGGTTGTTCGATGCCGACGATACGTTTGTGGGGCAAGTGTGGCGCAGCCAGCAGCCGCTGCGCATGGACGATACGCGCGCGCTCGATGAGCTGCCACGCCTCGAAGATCGGCACATGCGCTCCCTGCTGATCGCGCCGATTCGCACGCATGGCCGGATGTTGGGGACGGTCAACGCGGGGTGCCTGCGGCCCTATGCCTACACAGAGACCGATCAGGCGGTGTTTCAGCAGTTGGTGAGCCAGCTCGCCGTCGCCATCGAAAACAGCGAAGCCTACGCCCAAAGCCAACGGTTGGCGCGCAATGAAGCGCTCGTCAACGAGATTTCGGCGGAACTTCAGCAGTACGGCGACATTCAAGAGATGCTCAACGTGACGCTCGCGCAGTTGGGCAGCGCGTTGGGCGCGCATGAGGGGCGGGCGCGGCTCGTCGTGCCCGCCGGCGATCAAGACCAGCAGTAAACAGGGCAGCGTGCCACACAACGACAGATACAGGACGACTCAAGCGGCAGCGGAGAGCAGCCTATGGCCGGTTTAATCAGAACCATTTTTCGCACCGACGTTTATGATGACTTAGTTCAGCAAAACCGCGCGGGCATCACCTATAGTATCACCGTTGCGCTGATCATCTACTTTGCCGCCTATTCGGCCCTGCTACCCAGCGCGCCCGATGGCTCAACGATCCTGAGCGCGATCAATGAATCCCCTCAGGGGCTTCTTGGGCTTCTTGGCATTGGCGTGGTCTATCTATTGGGCTTCCTCTCGGTGGCAACAGTGCGCAATCGGCGTCTGAACCTAGCGGCGACCTTGACGATGCTGATGTGGATGGTGAGTGTCAATCTCATCAGTGCCCGTCTGGGTCTGGACGGGACAGTCATTGCGCAAATCATGGTGATGTTCCCATTGTTGGGGGGCGTGCTGCTGCGCGAACGCGGCGTCGTGATTGGGATTGCGGCGGGGCTGTTCACGATTGTCATGACCTTACTGGTATACACGATTTTGCCGACGGTGCCCGGTGCCGCAGTACCCATAGCCCCTGGCCGTCTGTTCAGCCTGGTGGCTGGTTTGTTGGGTTACGGCACCATCGCTTACTTGTTTCTGCGCATGAGCCAGGTGAGTACCATCCAGAGTGCCAGCCGCGCCAGCCAAGATCGTGCGACGCTGGCTGAGGTCACGACCCGCCTGGCGCGGCGCATGGCCGACCGCGCCGCGCTTGAGGACGTGATGGACACCGCCATCAACGAGATCAACGCGAGCTACGAGCAAATCTATCATTCGCAGGTGTTTCTGGTGCACGAACTCACGCGTGAGGCGCGCCTGGCGGCCAGCACGGGCACCGTCGGGCAGATGCTGCTGCGCCGCCGCCACAGCTTGAACGTCGGCGGGCAGAGCGTGATCGGGCGGGTGACGGCCAGCGGCGAGATCATCGTCGCGAACGCCGGGTCGTCAGATACGGTGCATAAGCGCAACGAATTCCTGCCAGAAACGCAGGTCGAGGCGGCTTTTCCGCTCAAAATTGGTGGCCGTGTGATCGGCGCGCTGGATTTGCAGAGCCGCGACCCGGACGCCTTCCCGCCGGAGGATCTGCCCGTGTTCCAGGCGCTGGCCGACGTGATCGCGGTTGCCATCGACAACGCGCAGCGGCTCGCGCAGACCGACCAGCGGCTGGAAGACAACCAGAAGCTCATCGAACAGCTCCGCCGCGCGCTGGGCAGCGCCGAGCAGCAGAATCGCCAACTGACGGCGCGGGCCTGGGCGCACTATCTGAGCACCAAAGGCGGCGCGCTGGGGCTGGGCATCAATTTCGCACATGGCACCAGCACCAGCAAGGTGCCGAGAACGCCAACCCTGGAACAGGCGATGAGCGACAATCATGTGGTGCAGTCTGAACATCAACAGGTGACGACGATTGCGGTGCCGCTGCGGGTGCGCGGTCAGGTGATCGGCGCGCTGGAATTTGATCTGCGGGATCGCAAGCCATTGGCCCCAGACGAACTGGATTTGGTGCAGGAAGTCAGCGAGCGGTTCGGCGCGGCGGTCGAAAACACGCGGCTGTACGAAGAGAGCCGCCGCGTGGCCGAACGCGAGACGATTCTCAACGATTTGAGCAGCCGCTTGCAGGTCACCAATGTGGACTCGGTGCTGCGCGCGGCGGCACAAGGGTTGCAAGACACCATCGGGGCGCAGCGCGTCGCCATCCGGTTGGGCGCGCCCGGCCTCGAAGCCGTGACATCCGCTGGGCCGCCGGCCCCTTCGACTGCCGCCAACGGAGAGGAGCACAGCCATGAGTGATTCCTTCTCATTCATCCGCCGGGAAAGCCTGAACTTGCCTGCTGACGATTTCACACTGCGCAAGCGCTTTATACAGTGGATGGCCTGGACCATGATCGTCGTTTCAAGTGTAGGGCTGCTACCACTGATCATCTTCGCGCTCACAGACCAGCGTTATTTGGGCGTGATTGTGGTTGGGCTTGTGATACTGCTCAATTTGGTATGGGCATATTTGGCTGGGCGTGGATATGTCGAGATGGCGGCAATTGGCCTGACACTAACCATTCTGCTGAGTTCATTGAACATTGGCACGGCAGAATTGTTGGTCAGTACGTTAGCGTTGGTGTCGGCAGCCACCGTTGGTAATCGTTGGCTCTACTTACTTGCCAACATCATCGTGATCGGCAACTGGGGGCTGGGTGCCATTGAGGTCGTCTTGATGAACCCCGGCGTCTTCCCGCAGGAAGTCTATGCTTTTACGATCCCAATGTTTTCATTGACGGTGGTGAGTATCGTGACACGCCTCTTTATTGTGGCGGCGCGGCGCACCACCGAGGGTGCCCGCCGCACAACCGATCTGCTGCAAGCCAGCGCCGATGTCGGCCAGGTCATCTCGCAGATCCTTGACCGGGAGGTGCTGCTCACGCGGGTCATCGACCTGATCAGCGACCGATTTGATTACTATCATGTGCAGGTGTTTCTGGTCAGCGAGACGGAAAACCAAGCCGAGTTGGTCGCCAGTACGGGCGAGGTGGGGCAGCGGCTGCTGGCGCGCGGGCATCGGTTGGCGTTGGGGTCGCAGAGTGTGATCGGCCAGGTGACGCTGCGCGGTGAAGCGATCATCGCGCGCGATACCGACCGCGACGAGGTGCATTCGCGCAACGAACTGCTCCCCGAAACGCGCGCGGAACTGGCGTTGCCCCTGCGCGACGGTGATCGCATCATTGGTGCGCTCGATATTCAGAGCCGGCGCGCCAATGCCTTCTCGGAAAGCGACATTCAGGCGTTGCAGGTCATCGCCGACCTGTTGGCGACTGCGCTGCGGAACGCCCGGCTCTTCGAGGAGCAGCGGAAGGTGGCGCGCGAAAATGAGCGCCTGTTCCAGGAATCGGCGAACAGTCTGGGCGAGATCCAGCGCCTGAACCAGGAACTCACCAACACCGCGTGGCGCGGCTATCTGGGCGATCGCAGCGCGCCGGCGGGCGTGACGTTGGAGCAGAACTACCTCAGCGAAAATGTGCAGTGGACGGACGCGCTGCGGCAGGCGGCCCATGGCGGTCAGGCAGTGCGCCACCGCGACACCAGCAGCCAGAGTATCGCGGTGCCGGTCACGCTGCGCGGCGAGACCATCGGCGCCATTGAGGTGGCGGCAGATGAAGGCGTGGTCGCTGCCGATACCGTCGAGATGGTGCAGGCGGTGGCCCAACGTCTGGCCATCAGCCTGGAAAATGCCCGCTTGTATGAAGAGAGCCGCGCCGCCGCCCTGCGCGAACAACGCATCAATGATATTTCGCTGCAATATCAGGGCGTCAACAGCGTGGAAGAACTGCTGCAACTCACCGTGACCGAACTGAGCGAATCGTTGGGGGCGCATTGGGGCAGCATTCGCTTGAGCCGCCAGCCCGTGGCCAACGGTGCCCACGAATCGGCAGCCAACGACCCCACAACGCCTGCCGATGATGGCAAGCCAGGAGACACGCCATGATCAATGTGATCCGCAACCGGCTGTTTCGCGTCCGCTACACCTATCCTGATGCAGCCGATCAGCAGCGGGCCATCAATCTCGTCATCATGACGTGGATTTCGGTGGTGGGCTGGTCGATTGCTTTTTTCGCCCTCATCGTGCCAGAACTGCTGTTTGGGACGGTCCCTATCACACCGGGTTTCATCATCAGCGCGCTGGAACCCGTCGTCTTCATCGTCATCTTTGTGTTGCTCAACGGGGGCCGGCTGCGCGCCGCCATCTGGCTGTTTATTGCGCAGCACACCGCCTTGACGATGGCTGCATCGCTGGCGAGCCAACCCAATTTTCTCATCGTGGTGTTGGCGCTGCCGCTGGTGGCGGCGGCGGTGCTGCTGAGCGCGCGTGCCCTGCGGGGCGTCATCGTGCTCATTGCGGTGCTGTTGGTGCTGCGCCTGGCCCTGCCCCCCGATTTTGTCTTTGCGACGATTGAATACGAAAACCCTGAGCAGGTGCAGTTCCTCGTTGTGGCGCTCATTTTGCTGGTGATCTCGGTTTATCTATACATCTTCCGCGCCAACGGTGAGCGGGTGCAAGGCGTTGAGGCGGAGGACTTACGCCACCTGCGGGTGACGGCGGGTTTTTCGAGCACACTGCCGGAAAACGCCGACGAACAGCGCGTTTACACCCACGCGCTGGAGCTGCTGCAAACCGAGCTGGGCTATAGTCTGGCGCAAATTCATGTGGTTGGGTCGGACGACACCTACACACGGCTGCGGATTGGCATGGGCCAGACGATCAGCAACAGCCGCACGGCCATCCGGGTCAGCGCCGACTCGACAGCCATCGGTGCGGCGGTTCGCCTGCGTGAACCCGTCGTCGTGCTCAGTGAAGAGGGCCAGGTGCGCAGCGCGCACATTGTGCCACCCGCGCGGCAGGGGGTGGCTATCCCCGTGATCGTCAACGATCAGGTGCGCTGTGTCATTGATGTGCAGTCGCGGGCGGTCGAGGCGCTCTCCGAAAACCAAGTGTATGCCATCGAACTGCTTGGGCAGCAGATGGCGGCGGTGTTGCGCTTCCGTGACCGGCTGCAAGACCTGAATTACACCCTCAACGAGCAGAATCTGGTGCTCGACCGGGTGCGTGGGCAGTTGAGCGCCGTTGAGCAAAGCAGCCGCCAGGTCTTCACCAGCGGTTGGGAGACGTACTTGCAGGGCCGCGAGGATGTCGCGGTTGGGTTCGATGTGGCGGGCACGCGCGATCAATTTATCCCGGTGCCCGCCAGCGACCTCCCCGATCACATGCGCGAAGCGATGCTGCGCGGCGAACTCTACATTGAGATCGCCAGTGACGAACAAATCATTCATGCGCCCGTGCGGTTGCGTGGCGAGGTGTTGGGTGCCATGACCTTCGCGGTGCCCGGCGATCATGTGCTCAACCCGCGCCAACTCGATATGGTGATGACGGTGGCGGATCGTTTGGCGATTGCGCTGGATAACCGGCGGCTGCTGGAACAGGCGCAGGCGCGCGCCGAACGCGAACGCCGGGCCGCCGAGATCAGCAATCAACTGTTGAGCGTCACCGACATCGACTCGCTGTTGGAGGTGGCTGCCGAACAATTCAACGAAGCCCTGGGGGCCATCTACACGCGCGTCTACGTGGCACCACAAACGTTCGCAACGGTTGCGCCCCCCGCCGCAGG
>JAADYY010000567.1 GCA_010092805.1 Chloroflexota bacterium
CGTAGCCATAGCCCTTCAGCGTGGCTTGGGCTGGTCAACGGTGGCTCACGGTTTCCCGCAAGCCACCCGCTTCAGCGGGTGGTCGTTGACACAGTCTCTCGATCCTCAAGATCCCTAGCTCACTCAGGATCTCCGGCACCTGAGACGCCTATTATAGCAGTTTGCCCGCTCGCGTCGATCTGTGTTGGCGGCCTCAGGCAACCATCTTACTTACAGCTTTGCGCATTGTTAGAAAACAGCCCCCTACCCGCGCAATCTGCGCTAAAATAGGGGCAAGGGGATCATCAATCCGCACACACCCAAGCAATCAGGAGCACGCAACGTGGAAATCAGCGCAGAACAAGCGGTGTTCAGTTACGCCGAAGCCTATCGCAAACTCTATAACCGCACGCCAAGAGATCTGCGCGCCGTCGATAATGATTGGGTGATCGTCAATGGGGCGCGGATGCGCGTCACCGAGTTGGAGTATCTCACCCAGCAGCTTCAGCAAGAATACCGGCAGGGCATTGAGCAGAAGCGTAATCTTGTCACCCGGTTGATCAATTGGTTCAAGCAGTAGCGGCGATGTTGCGCCGCCGCAGCCAACGAGCCAGCCCAGGTATCGCCTAACCGACGACGGTCAATCACTGTGGACGATTTTCAAGATTATCGACAGCAGATTCGGCTGGCGTTGATCGCCAGCGTCATTGTGCTGATTGTTGGGCTAATCGGCTTCATGGCCATTGAAGGTGCCGAACCGCTCGATGCACTCTGGCTGACAATTGTGACACTCAGCACCATCGGCTACGGCGATGTTGTCGCGCAAACCGACCTTGGGCGTGTCTTCACGTTGTTTCTCATCGTGATCGGGTTGAGTGTTTTCGCCTACGGCCTGCAAGGCGTGATCAGCCTGCTGTTCAGCCCGGAAAACCGTGAGCGCAGACATCGCAAGCTGGCCGAACAACTCGTAGATCGCCTGACGGGGCATTACATCCTCTGCGGATCGGGCGAATTGGTGGATCAGACGGTGTGGCTGCTGCTCACCGGGGCTGCCAACTACAAAGCGGCCCGCAACAGCGATCTGCGCGGGGCAACAGCACCGCTGCGCCGCTATATCTTGAATCACTGGCGCGAAATCCACCCGATCCTTCGGCGCTTGACGCTGCTGCTGCCGCCCACATGGGCACGCCAGACCACACCGCTCGACAACATCGTCATCATCTCGCAGGATCGCGAGTCGGTGCGCCGGCTGCGCCAGAACGGCTTTATCGTCCTGGATGGTGACCCCGGCTGCGATGACACCATGCGGCGTGCCGGGATCGAGCGGGCAGCGAAAATGGTCATCATGCAGGACGACGACACCGAGGCGCTGCTCACCACGCTCAATGCGCGCACTCACAACCCAGAACTATACATCACAACCGCGACGCTCGGCGATGACCTGATGCACAAGACACTGCGTGCCGGTGCCAGCTATGTGTTTTCGCCGCTGGAGATCACCGGCAGCTTTCTCACCACAGCGACGCTGCGCCCGGCGGTGAGTACCTTCTATCTGCGCATCATCAGTCAGCAGCACCATGAGGCACAGATGATCGCGTTGCCCATCGGCCAGGATTCGCCCTGGCGTGGGCAAACTCTGGCCGATCTTCAACTTGAGGCACGCTACGACGGCCATGTCCTGGCACTACGGGACACCGAAGGCAGCTATCACTACGCCCCACCGGCAGATACCACCCTCGAAGCCGAACAAGTGCTCATCGTCGTCGTTGCCCTGCAGAACGTCCGCACGGTACAGCTTGAATGCTCAGGGGAGAAGCAGGTCCAGCGCGCCATCCCAACGTGGCAGCGCCTCCCATTTCGCCATGTCCCGATCAGCCTGCCAAATCGTTTCGCTTCGCCAGAGGCCGCCGCACAAGCCGTTGACGCCCTCAGCAACCACTACATTATCTGCGGTGGCGGTCGCGTGCTGCAACGTGTTCTGGATCGGCTTGACCCGGCGCGTCCGTTTGTGGTCGTTTGCCCAGATGCCGCTGAAGCGGCGGCATTGCACGCGCGCGGGTTTCACGTGGTCGAAGGCCAGGCAAGCGACGACGCGGTGCTGCGCCGGGCAGGAGTCACGCGCGCGCTGGCAATCATGGTGACGATTGAAGACAAGGCCGAAAGCGTGCTCACGGTGCTCACCAGCCGGGGACTCAACCGCGACATTCTCATCACGGCGACAGCGGCAAGCGACGATCTGGTGGGCAAGCTGACTCGTGCCGGGGCCGACCACGTGTTGAATCCGTTTGCAATTGCGGCACGCTCCATTTTACTGGCAACTTTGCAACCAAACGTTTATGATTTTCTTCAGAGCACGCTTCACAATCGCCACTTGAACACCGAGACGACCGAACTCTACATGCAGGACAATTCGCCCTGGATCGGACGCGCACTCGGCGACTTGCGCTTGCCAGAAACTTATCAGGCCAACGTGCTCGCCATCCGCCAAACCAACGGTGACTACAGCCACGTCCCGCCAGCGAACTATATCCTTGCGGCAAACGAGATCTTGATCGTGGTTGCACCGATGCAGCACACCGATACACTCCGCGCCTTAGCGCATGGCAGCGAGACCACCCGCCCACGCACGCTGCGCTGAGAAACTGCCGTCAGCGCGTCGATGTAATTAATTGCTGCGGGGAACGATCAGGTGAGGCCAGCGCGCCACCGCTCGTCCTGGTAATCCTGCGGCGTATCGACATCGCGCAGCACACTGTCCGTATCAACAGTCACATAGGCGATCTCCCCAGCATGGCGATTGATCACCTCTCGCGGCGCGCTGTCTTTGGGCAGCGCCATGATCTCCGGCCAGTAACGCCGGTCGATCAAAATGGGGTGACCACGCTGCATCTGGTAGCTGGGCGCGACAATGCTACCTTCCCCCTCGGTGTAAGCCGCGATCACCTGGCCGATGACCTGGGGTTGAATGCGTGGTTGGTCACCGAGCACCAGCAAGGCCGCCCCCATCTGGGCGGGCAGCGCGTGCAGCCCCGTCTTGAGCGATGACAGCATCTCGCCGGTCGCGTAGTTGGGGTTATGCGCGACGTTCACCCCCCAGCGCGCCGCAATCTCGGCGACCTCCGTCGCACGGTGCCCCGTCACCACCACAACCTGATCGACTCGTGCCAAAATCAACTGCTCGATGATATGCTCGATGATCGGCTTCTGGTTGATCCAGGGCAGCAGCACCTTCGGCTCGCCCATGCGCGTCGAAAGCCCCGCCGCCAGCACCACCGCCGCAACCGGACGCCGCACTTCATACACCGGGTCGCGGCTGCGTGCCGACCCAATGGCGACACCACGCAGCCGCGGCGAGCGCAGCGCCAACCGCGCAATCAACTGCGCCCACCCGCGCCCTGTGCCATGCACCGGAGCCGCATTCAACCAGCCGATCACCCGCGCCTGTCTGGGAATGCCGCGTAACCCCATTTGGTCGTCGCGGAGCGTCTGTGCAAGCCACGCTGAGATCACCGGCTTACCCGCGTAAAATCCGTACCGCTCGATCAAACTAGCGGGATTGTAGACATGCGTTTCATCGAGCGGCTGCCCCAACACTTGCAGCGAAACCGTCGGAATCACCAGCGTGCTTTGCGGCGGGATGTTCGGCTCACCAGCACGCGGCCCTTTCCAGGGCAGCCCATCGGCTTGATCCGCTTCCACAAGCAGCACATCGGCATCGACCGAGTCGAGCACCCACCCAATCTGCTCCGGCGCAACGCCAGCAACCCGGCCCGCACGAATCTCGGTATAGATGCCGACCAACCCATGTGCGCTCAGCGCAGCCGAGATGCGGCGCGGCCCATCCGCCGGGCGCAGCGCCGCGGGCAGCAGCGCAAACTCATCGCTATGGAAGCGGGTGGTGGTGGTCGCCAGCACCCGCCACCCTTCCGCCGTGAGTTCATGGCCCAGCGCCATCAGCGTGGTGGTTTTACCGCCCGCGCCCACCAACGCGACTACATCCCCGCGCGTGATGCCGAATGCCGTCCGCAGCTTCATGTGCCCATCCGCCGATCAACCGCTACAGCACGCCGACGCCGTGCGCGCGCAGTGCCGCCACCACCCGATCTGGCACGAACGGCTGATCATCGATCCACACGCCCGTTGCGTCATAGACTGCTGCCGCAATCGCCGGGGCCAACGGGATCATCGGCATTTCGGCCATGCCACGCGCCCCCCAGGGGCCAATCGGATCGGGATATTCGAGGATCACCGATTTGACTTCGAGCGGCACATCGAACACCGTCGGAATCAAATAGGTCGAGAGATACGGATTAAGAATGCGCCCCTCACGGGAAACCAGATGTTCCATCACGGCGTAACCGAGCGCCTGCACCACCGCCCCCTCTACCTGGCCGCGCACCAACTGCGGATTGACCGCGTGGCCCACATCATCCGCGCAGATGACGCGCAGCACCTGAATCAGCCCGGTCTCAATATCGACCTCAACTTCGACAGCCTGCGCCACATACCCATAGGCAAAATTCGGCTCCGATTTGCCCGTCAGCGGATCGTTGGGCGTTGTCTTGGGTGGGCGATACTGATAGGTGGCAATGGCGGGCCGCTCTTCCTGTGCCCATGCCGTGAGCGCCTGCTGCGCCGCCCCACGAATCGCGTTGCCAGACATAAACGTCAGCCGCGAGGCGGAAGCACTCCCAGCAGTTGATGTTTCCGCTGTATCATGGGTGAGCAGTTGCACCCGTTCCAGCGGCACGCCAACCGCCTCCGCTGTCATTTGCAGCATCACTGTGTGCGCACCCTGCCCAACATCCGCCCCAGCCTGGCGCACGATCACCGTTTCGATCTCGGAGCCGCCATGCAGCTCGACGGTCGCCCAGCTTTGTTCCGGGAAGCCGAAGCTGTAGCCCACATTCTTAAACCCGCAGGCAAACCCGACCCCACGCCGCCGCGCTGGATCGATCGGTTGCTCAAGCGGTGTCCGCATCCAGCCCTGATCCAGCGTCTGAGTCCAGTAGCTCTCGCGCCCACACGCCTCGATCACCCCCGGCATACTCACGCCGGGCGGCAGCGGCGTCCCCACCGAAAGGATGCTGCCCTCGCGGATGCTGTTGCGCAGCCGCAGTTCGACGGGATCGATGCCGAGTGCATCGGCGAGCTTGTTCATCATCCCTTCGGCGGCGAAGGCGGCCTGTGGCGCGCCAAAACCGCGAAACGCACCGCACGGAATGTTATTTGTGCAAACAGCATATGTATCGATGTGGACGTTGGGCACCACATACGGCCCCGTGATCATCAGGTTGGCGTTGGCCAGCACTTTGGTCGAGGTGTAGTTGTACGCCCCGGCGTCGCCGATCACCGTTGCGTGCTGCGCGACGATCTGGCCGTCCCGTGTCGCCCCCCACCGCGTTCGCAGCTTGATCGGGTGGCGCTTGTGATGATACAAAATCGACTCTTCGCGGCTCCAGATCGCCTTGATGGGCCGTCGCAGCCGCTGCGCCGCCAGCGCCAACACAATCTGGATGGACATATCCTCACGCCCGCCAAACGCCCCACCGATGGCCGGGTAGATCACACGTACCTGATCTTCGGGCAAGTCCAGCGCGTGCGCGATCAGCTTCTGATCTTCGTGTGTCCACTGCCCAGCGACCACGACGGTCACCCGCCCCGCGTCATCGATGTAGCCCAACCCGGCTTCCGGCTGTAAATAGGCGTGCTCTTGGTAGCCCGTCGTGTACTCACCCTCGACGATCACCTCGGCCTGCGCCCACCCGGCATCCATAGCACCATGCCGGGTGCGGTAATGCACCAGCACATTGTTCGGCACATCCGCGTGAAGTTGGGGCGCACCGTCGGCCATCGCCTCCTCTGGATCGAACACCGCCGGCAGATCTTCATACGTGATGTCAATCGCTGCGGCGGCTTGCGCGGCGATGGCTTCGGTCTCTGCGACGACAATAGCCACCTGATCCATGTAGCAGCGCACAACGTCCGCGCCGGGACGGTCGCTGCCCGGCCCGCACAACACCGGCTGATCCATCGTGACCAACCCGTACTCGTTGACGGGCACATCCGCCGCTGTGAAGATCGCCACGACGCCAGGGATCTGCAGCGCAGCGGACGTATCGACGGCGACGACTCGTGCATGGGTGCGGTCGCTGAACCGCAGCTTCATCCACAACTGGCCGTCCATGTCGATGTCGCCAGGGTACGGCGTCTCCCCCGTGACTTTGCCCAGCGCATCGATCCGCTTGACAGACTGCCCAACGACGATGGTTTTGTCTTTCGGCATTCCCTGACTCCTCAAGCCGCTGAACGGCACCCTAATTCAGCCCCGCAGCCGAATCGGCAGCACTCATCAGATGCTCCGACCCACGCTGATTGATCGGCAGGCGCTGACGCATACGCCCCACCTCACGCTCCAGAATCCGCTTCAAGATCGCAATCGCCGTCGCATACGTCGGATCAACCCCAGTATAGCTGAGGCTGCGCGCGCCCAGATTCTCGCCCGGCTTCAACGGCGTATCTGACGCATAATGTAACACGCCAACCTCGAAGGGCGCGCTGTATAAATTGACGATCTCGTTATATGGGTGGCGCTGCGGGCGCACGGCCTCATACACCGACGACAGATACGGCCCGGCTTCCATCTCGATGACGGTATAGCCTTCGTGATAGAAAACACTCATGTAGCGGGAATTTTGCAAAAATGTACCACGCGCACTGATCGCTTTTTGGTTGTCCAGCACCATACCATACGTCAGGTAAGGCGCAATATCCTGCGCGGAGAAGCAGTTGTTGAACAGGTAGGTATTCTGCGAGTGCTCATCATGCACCACATTCGAGATCGTCACGTCGCCAATGCGCCCATTGAGGGTGGCGGCCTTGCCCATCACGTAAATCCCCAAAACGCGCTGAACACCTTCGGTCAGCCGCGCAAGCAGTTCATACGCCCCCAGCCCCAACGGATAATCGATATTGACGATCAGCGCGTCGCTTTGATGGACAAATTCATAGTCGCGCTCGTCGCACAAGCGTGGGTCGAGCCAATCTGAGCGCAGCTTGTTGATTTCGATCACCTGCGTTTCCAGATCAAAGCCGTGCCGGCTCGACACCCGGTGAATACCGATCTCCCATTCATTTGCGCGCAGTTGATCACGGATGGATCGATCACTGTCTTGCAGATATTTCTTGAGCACATAATAGAGAAAGTTGTTTTTGCGGGTGGTGTTGGTCTCTTGCTGCTGCATTTGGCGGTACTCAGCCAACAAAGCTTCGTGCCCGCGCGCCTCGATGTAATTGATCAAGCGCTGTTCTTCACGCAGCGCGTAGCCTGTCAGCAAATTGACCAGCGAATGTGTGTTGCTGGAAACAAAGTAGACCGGGCGTTCGCCCAAACCGACCGAGTCCGGCAGTTGTGCGTGCAGTTCGTCCCACCATTGGGCCGTCGCCCGCCGGTAATCCGCCTGCGACCCCGCGATCAAGCGCACCCCGATCTGTTTGCGCTCGCGCGAAATCGCGGTCAGGTTAGCGACGAACTGTTCGCCCCATGCCTGCGCCAGCCGCCCCAGATCATCCGCTTCCAACCGCAGCGCGCCGGACAGCATCGCCACTTCGGCTTCCGTCAGTGGGGATTTACGGTCGCGGTGCTGGCTCAAAAACAATTTGGTGACCTCGCCTTGCAGCAGTGCGTTCAGCTTGTTCCACTCGATCTGGTAAGCCGTCAGCATCGGGATCAAATCGTCAATGTCGGAGCGGCTGACGATGAACGCAGCAAGAATGTGTTGGCCGTCAAAGTGCATACGCCGCCGCCGACCAGATGCGTAGGTGCGCTCCCACTGCGTCACCGCGTAGCCTGCACCTAGAAATGATTTCTCCGACTGACCGAGAATCACGACATCAACGTTGGGCATACACGGCGGCAGCCGCAAGCTTGTGTACACCAACGCCGAAACATCCGGCTCTGGGCTGCTGGATTGCACATGCAGCGACGAGTCCATCGCCATGTGGGTTTCGACCAACGTCTCCAACTGGATCATATGACTGGAGCGCAGCAGCGAGTAGTACGTCCGCATGTACAGTTCAATTTCTTCGCTGCCAGTCTTGGGCACCGTCCGGTCCATGAAGATCTCCTCAAAACTCATGCTTAGCTGGGCGTGGGTTCACAC
>JAADYY010000101.1 GCA_010092805.1 Chloroflexota bacterium
AAAGCAGTTTTCTCCCCTGCTCCCAGCGTCAGCGTTCGGGAGAAGGGGCAGGGGGATGAGGGCCAAAACACAATCAAATCGATTGACCAACAGCATCTGCACCACGTGCCGCCCCTCCCCCGCGCCCAACGCCGCAGGCACGGTCGCTGGTGGCTTCTGGCACGGGGGAACGCGGGGGTGAGTGCCCAGAAGCCGCATGGGTGATTTTGCTGCGATGGCCCTGGGGGGTTCAGGTTAGCAGCCAAACGGCACGTTGATGTTGTTCTCGCGCGTGCCCAGATCATACACATCGTAGCGAATATTCACCGCGCCGGTGACGGGCAGCGGTTGGTCAAAGATGACGGTGTTTTCGACTTCCAGGTTGACATAAAAACGCACCACCGCGTCATGGTCCGGCGCAATCCACAGTTCGCCGCTGGTCATGGTCAGGCGGCCCCCGTCGCCCAGGCGAATATTCGGTAGGTTGAGGTCTTCGGCGTCGAACCGATAACGATAGACATCCGCCGCATTGATGGTCGCGCGTGCGCCCACCGGGATCGCGCGGCGCACCCCACCGATCAAGTCGCCAGCGCGCAGTTCGGCGGCGGTTTCGGCATCGGGCACGTTGGTGATGCAGCCGCCGTCGCGCACCATAAACGCATCTGGCCCCAACCGCACCGCCTCATAGCTGGTATCGGTTGCGCCCAGCAGTTCGCCTTCGGTGTTGACAGCCACCCGCCGCGCCGACGAAAATTGATCAAACCAGACCTGGGCTTCGGCGCGCGCGCTGGTCTCGCGCGGGGTGCGGGCGAACACACCATCGAAGCGGAGCTGCACCACATAACGCCAGCCCGGCGATTCGAGGAGCATGTTGTCGATTTGCGTGAAGACAGTGACCTCAGCGTGATAGGGCGTGGGGGCGGGCACTTCGGTGAGCGGCAGCCACGTTTGCAGATCTTCTGGGCGGGCGAGTGTTGGCAGCAGCGACGGTGGTTGGTTGCGCTGGCACGCGGCCAGTGCGATCACAGCGAGGGTGAGGGCGGCCAGCAGCGCGCGCGCACGGGTGAAGCGCTGGTTGTGGAATCGGTTCATCGGGCGGGTTTCGCAATCAAACTCAAACACTTGTATATGCGCTGTATTTTCGGGCAGACGGCGCGCTTGTCAAGCGACGGCCTGCCGATGCTGCGTGTCGATTAAAAATGATGCCAGACGCCCAGATGAGTCACGCACAAGTTGACAAGCCATGTTAGAATATTAGTATGATCGTGAACGATACACGTCCAACGATGTGCCAGACTTGTGGCCCGCCGTGTGCCAGGGCCACAAACGGACTGCCGTCAATTTTTGGCAGTTGCTTGATAACACTCCTGATGTTGTGTACAATCGAGTTTAGGATTGTGTAAAAAATAACAAGTGGGATTTGTCACGGTTTTGTGTGACAACTGGCGCGCTGGGGTGCCTGGCGGTGCGCCGCATTGGGGTTCGCTGCGCTTCGGCGCGGGTCTCGGCAGCAGGTCATTGAGAAGAGGATCAAAGTTTCGATGAACTTAAGTAACATGCTCAGCAACACGAGCGGCGGCGGCGGCAGCCGTCTCTCCACCATCGTCTGGCTGATCGCGGGGGCGCTGACGGTCGTCTTCGGCGGCATTCTCATCTCCACACTCACACCTTTGATTCTGCCCCCAGCAGCCTCCGCCGAGGGCCAGCAGATCGACGAGTTGTTCCGCTTTATGCTGGCGATTGGCGGCGCGATCTTTTTGCTGGTGCAGGTGGTGCTCGTCATCTCGGTGATCGGCTTCCGTGCCAAGCCCGGCGATACCAGCGACGGCCCGCCCATTCGCGGCAACACCACCCTCGAATTTGTCTGGACGATCATCCCGGCGATCATCGTGCTGGTGCTCACGCTCTACAGTTGGAATGTGTGGAACGCCATCGGCGCGCCGAAAGAGAACGAACAGACTATCGGCGTGACGGGCGCGCGTTTCGCGTGGACGTTCAACTACGCCATCGACGCTGAGGGCTTGCCGCCCGATTTTGATCTGGCGACGCTCGATTCTGAGGTGCTGGCTTCGCTGGAGAACGGCGAGCTGAACTTCAACGCGCCGCAGTTGCACACGTGGGTCAACCAGCCCGTGCGCCTGGAGATGACGACACAGGATGTGAACCACGCCTTCTGGATTCCGGCGATGCGCATCAAGCAGGATCTGCTGGCGGGGCGCACCACCGAGTATCGCTTCACGCCCATCGAGGCGGGGGTCTTCCGGATTGTGTGCGCGGAACTGTGCGGCACGGGGCATGGCGCGATGGCGGGCGGTATTGACCCCATCACGGGCGATTTGTTGGGGGCGTGGCTGGTCGTGTGGGAAAGCGAAGAGCAGTTCCTGGAGCAGTTCTTCGCGCCGGAGCGACAGGTAGCGCTGTTCCCACCGGAAGACCCGGTGCTGCGCGGTCGCCAGATTCTGGCGTCGGGGCAGTACCCGTGCCAGGCGTGCCACGTGCTGGATGATCTGGGGTGGGCGGGCAACGACGGCCCGGCGCTGAACGGCATTGGCGGCGAAGCGCGCATCTCGACGCGGCTGAGCGCCACCGGCCTGCCGAACATGACCGCCTACCTCGATCAGTCGTTCCGTCACCCAGAAGCGTACCTGGTGCCCGGCTTCGGCAATTTGATGAACCAGTTCAACCCCGAACCGGATCAGCCGAACTACATGCCGCAGGAAGACCTCGACGCAATTATCGCGTATCTGCTCAGCCAGACGGGCGGCTGAGATCCCGAATGAACAC
>JAADYY010000568.1 GCA_010092805.1 Chloroflexota bacterium
GCTGTGTGAATGTCCGCATAGACATCAGCTGCCAGTGTGCCCGGCTGACGCGCCGCACCGATCATCCTGCGCCGCCGCTGATAGTTCGCCTGCCCGAATGCCTCCAAGCACTTGGGGCCAAGCCAACAGGGGTTGGTGTCAAAGTCGTGCTGGCGCAGCGGCTGGCGTGTCACCAGCGTAAGGGGATGGTCGTCCATAAGTTTGAGTGCAACCTGACCAGCCGAAATCCCACCGCCGACGACGATAACCGCTGCACCGTCCGCGATGTGTCGCCTGTCGAACGCACTATCCAGCACATGATGTATTGGCGCGTTCTGCATAAGCGGTTCAGCCCAATCCGGTATCCAAGGCTGCTGCCGTCCCGTCGCCAACAGAACCCGCTGCGATCTGAGCCTGGTGCTGGCAGTCTCGACGCACCATCCGCTTATCATACGATGCAGCGCCAGTGCCTGCCCACGTATGTGCAGGCGGTCGAGCTGGTAAGTGTCGATCACATGCTGGCAGTGGCTTTGGAAGAGGGCATACGATGGACGATGGTAAGGGGCGATCCACAGTTCAGAAGGGTCACCCCCCTGGTCTCGGGCAAATCGTTCAAGCGAGGCCGGATCCAGATCGATATGATGCACACGCGGTGAGCGCAGGTAACGCATCCCTGTATTCGCGGTGCGGCGGCTCCAGGCCGCCAGCAGATGTTCATGTGGATCGAGAATACGCACGGCGTCTGGTGATAACCCGTGCCTATGAATGAGCACATGGGCAAGATGTACACCCTGAATGCCACCGCCGATGATGAGCCAGTCTAGCATCCGTTCAGTTTGCCCCCTGCATCTGCCAGACGGGGAACGGATCAGGGAAGTGTTCCCAGCCAATTTCACCCAGCGCCAGTTCCGCATCGGTCAGCAAGGCGGCATTGAGTTGTTCCAGCATGGCTTGTTTGGGCATCTGAATGCCGATAAAAACCAATTCCTGCCGTCGGTCACCGAAGGGTTGCTGCCAGTACGCCGCTATGTACTCATCAACCTGCGGCCCTTGCGGACGCATCGCTTCAGGTGTCCCCGCCAGCCAGTTTCCGGCTGGCGAAACGCGGGCGATATGCCCGGCCAACGACCAGTTGATCCCGGTGTCATGCCGGGTGGCGATCCAGAAGAAGCCCTTCGAGCGCAGCACCGTCTGCACATGCTCCCCCTTGATGAAATCCATCAGCCGTTGGGGATGGAAGGGACGACGGGCGCGGAACACAAAGCTGCTGATGCCGTATTCTTCTGTTTCCGGGGTGTGTTCGCCCTGAAGTTCTTTCAACCAGCCGGGTGATCGCTGAGCGGCTTCCATGTCGAACAGCCCGGTGCTGACAATCTGCTGCATCTCCACACGGCTGTGCTCGGTGCGGATAAGGCGGGCATCCGGGTTGAGCTTGCGCAGCACGCCTTCGAGTTCCTCGACCTGTTTTGGTGCGGCGAGATCCGTCTTGTTCAGGATGATGACGTTGGCGAACTCGACCTGATCAATCAGCAGATCAGACAGGGTGCGGTGGTCGTCCTCACTGACCGCCATGTTCATCGCTTTCAGGCGTTCGCCCTCCCGATAATCCTCCAGCCAGCGGTTGGCATCGACCACGGTGACCATCGTATCCAATTGGGAGATGTCCATCAGGCTCATCGTGCCGTCTGGGGTGGGGAAGGAGAAGGTCATCGCCACCGGCAGCGGCTCGGAAATCCCGGTGGACTCGATCAGCAAATAATCGAAGCGACCTTCACCCGCCAGCCGCGCGACTTCTTGCAGCAGGTCTTCGCGCAGCGTGCAGCAGATGCAGCCGTTGGTCATCTCGACCAGCTTTTCATCGGTGCGGCTGAGCTGTGCATCTCCATCACGGACGAGCTGTGCGTCGATGTTGACCTCGCTCATGTCGTTGACGATGACCGCGACGCGCATCCCTTCGCGATTGTTGAGAATGTGGTTGAGCAGAGTCGTTTTGCCGGCTCCCAGGAAGCCAGAGAGGACGGTTACGGGTAATTTCTTCATGAGCGTAAAGGCTCCTTCGCAATTTTTGCCGATAGTTCAAGCCAGCGTGTGGGCATCTCCGCTGCGGGGATCCCGCCTTTGTGCCGTTTGCGCTGTGGCCACGTCTTAAGGATGCGCTCTCGATAATCCACTTCCACCTGACTGCACAACCAGCGCTCATAGTCGCCAATCCACTTCAGGGCGGCTGCCAGCAGGTCAGCGGCATATCCAGCTTCTTTGTCATCACGAGCGCCGATCATCGGCGGCAGATCACGCGCTTGCCAGGCTTCTGGCACTTGAAGCACCTCTGGACTGTAGCGCACACGAAAACGCGACCGGCTGATGAACAGACTGCCTTGACGCCGATGAGCCAACCAGATCCCCCAGCCCCACAGGTTCAGCACAGCATCTTTGTCTGTTTGAAATGCATAGGCGCTGTGATGGCGGGCATCAGGTGAGGGGCGTTTTTCGGCACCATAAGCCAGCAGCAGATTACCCTGTGCCCGACAGACATCACAGCCCCAACACCACATCTGCTGCTCCAGCAGCGGCACCGCAAGACGCTGAATTTCTGCGGGAATACAAATTGTCCCTTTCAGTGCTCCACCTCCCGCTTGCTTTTATCGCTGAGATTTGGTATCAATGAGGTTGAAAATGATACACGGTCTCGACTAGACTTGCAAGTGACGGCTTCATGACAGTGTTGGCGGATGAAGAAAAACGAACAAATTGGTTGGATGCGCTCTACCAACGGGGTTTGGGCACTTCTGCGGTTCAGGAAGCACTGGTCAAAGTGCTCTCAGTGATGGAAAGCCCACTCACTGCGGATGAAATCTGGGAGGAGACGCAGCGGATTCGGCCTGAAACCGGGCGGGCGACGGTTTATCGCTTCATCGATAGGCTCACCACCGCTGGCTTGTTGCGGCGCGTGCATGGCTATCGCAATTGCGGTACCTACATTCCAGCGCTCGATGTCCACCAGCC
>JAADYY010000569.1 GCA_010092805.1 Chloroflexota bacterium
GATCACCGCGCTGTTTGATTCAGCAGCTCACCGCGAGACCCTTGAGGTGCCATGCGCGGCGGCCAGCAACGCCGCGACTTCTTCCGGTGAAGTGATCACAAAATCACCATATTGGCTGAGCGCGAGCGCCGCCAATGTCACGCCGCAGCGCAGCCCCAACGGCAGATCCCCTTCGCACCAGCCGTGCAAGACTCCGGCGGCCAGCGCATCCCCCGCCCCAATACGATCCACGATCTGTGCTGGCACCGCCGCCTGCTGCAGGATCGTCGTGCCATCCCACGCGAGCACCCCTTGATCGCCGATACTCATCACAACCTTGTTTGCCGCGCTGGAATCCGCGAGTTGGCGCAGCACAGTCTCCGGTTCACCGTTGATCCCGAAAACGCGGGCTGCATCCTCCTGGCTGCAAAACAGCACCTCGACGCCCTGAATCAGCGGCGTCAATGCGGCTTGTGCTGCTGCGGGTGCCCACAACTTGGCGCGGTAGTTGATGTCGAAGCTGATAGGGATGCCCGCGGCGCGCGCGCGCGCGATGATGGTTGGGATCAAGGTGCGGCAGCCGGGCGACAGCGCCGGGGTGATGCCCGTCAGATGGATGATGCGCGTGTCCAACAGAAGATCCCAATCGACCTGCGACGCATCCATCTGCGTGATGCACGAGTCGGCGCGATCATAAATGACTTGCGTGGGGCGCGGCGGCGCGGCGAATTCGACATAATACGTCCCGATCCGACCAGCGCCTTGCCAGATCACGCCGCTGAGATCGACGCCCGCTGCCCGCAGGTGACTCGCTGCGAGCCGCCCCAGCGGATTTACTGGCAGGCTGCTGAACCAGGCTGTTTGCCGACCCAAGCGCGCCAGGGCCGCCGCGACGTTGGCTTCTGCGCCGCCGGGATACAGATCGAGTTGATTGGTTGCTTCCAGGCGTTCGCCAAGCGGCACACTCAGCCGCAGCATCAGCTCGCCGAACGTTGTGAGATCGAACCGCACGCTCATCGGGTGATCGGGTCGCGCGTCAAGTGGCCGTCAACCGTACGCCAGATACCGCGCGGGTTGCTGTTCTGGAGCGGCTCTGGCAGCAGCACATCCGGTAGATTCTGGTACGCGACCGGGCGCAGCCACCGCTTGATCGCGGTGGTGCCGACGGATGTTGTGGCGGGGGCGGTCGTGGCGGGGTAGGGGCCGCCGTGCTGCATCGCGGCGACGACTTCGACTCCCGTCGGGTAGCCGTTCCAGATCAAGCGCCCAGCCTTCTCGCGCAGCAAATCGTAGAGCTGCCCCGCCAATTCCGCCTCGTCTTCCTCGGCGTGGATGGTGGCCGTCAGATGGCCATGCAGCGCGCGAATGACCTGCTGCATGGTCTCCAGCGTGTCGCAGACGACGAACAACGTCACCGGGCCGAAGTGTTCGGTTTGCAGCGCTTCAGGATCGGCGAGGAAGGCAGCGTCGGTGGTGCGCAGCACAGTGTTCGGGTAGCAGTAGGCCGCTGCACCATCGAGATCGCCAGCCCCTGTGAGCACCTCAACCGCGCGCTGAGTCGTTGTCGTGGCGACCGCGCGTTTGACACCGGCTTCGATGTGTTCATTGAGCAGCACGCCGGGATCACGCTCTGTCATTTTCGCCCGGACAAGCTCGATGAACGAATCGGTATCGGCGACGTTTGGCACGATCACGAGGCCGGGATTGGTGCAGAATTGGCCAGCACCCAACGTCACCGAACCGACCAGCCCGTCGGCCAGGGAAGCGGCGCGCGTTTCCAGCGCACGTGGCAGCAGCACAAGCGGGTTGATGCTGCCCATCTCGGCGTAAACGGGGATCGGTGTGGGGCGGCGCGCGGCGGTCTCGTAGATCGCGCGCCCGGCGCGCAGCGATCCCGTGAACCCGACCGCCTGCACCGACGGATGCTCGACCAACATCTGCCCAACTTCGATCCCCTGACCCTGAATCAGCGAAAAGAAGCCAGCCGGGAAGCGTGCGATCTCGATAGCGCGGTTGATCGCACGGGCGGTCAGTTCGGAAGTCGCCGGGTGGCCGGGGTGCGCTTTGAGGATCACCGGGCAGCCCGCCGCCCATGCCGAGGCGGTGTCGCCGCCCGCAACGGAGAACGCGAACGGAAAGTTGCTGGCCGCGAACACAGCCGCCGGTCCAATGGGCAGCAGCATCCGGCGGATGTCGGGGCGGGGCGTCGGCTGGCGGTCGGGTTGGCCGGTGTCGATGATCGCTTCGACATATGATCCTTCACGCAGCAGGTCAGCGAACGCGCGCAGTTGATTGGTCGTGCGGCCCCGCTCATTCGTCAGACGGGGGATGCCCAACCCGGTCTCCAGATCGGCAGTTTCGAGCAACTGATCGCCCAATGACTCAATAGCGACGGCCACATTGTCGAGCAGTTCGGCGATCTGCCCCGGCGGGTAGTGGCGGGTGATCTCGAAGGCGGCGGCGGCAGCGTGGGCGGCCTGGTCGATCTCGGCGGCGGTCGCGTCGTGGAAGCGGACAGTCCCGGTTGTCTTGGTGCGTGGATCAACGCTGGTGAATGTTGGCACTCCGGCGCGGCTTTCGACACCCGCGATCAAATGTGATCCGGTGATTTCCATGTTTCAAACTCCTTGCCCATGATTTGAAAGGTGTATTTGATCGCTAAATGCCCGTCGGCTCTCTATAATGGTCAGTATCGATTGCTGGCAAGTTTAACATATTGTGCCGCGCGCTCGGCGACGGCGCGCATTCGGAAATGGGGGCGAATGGATCGGCTGGCTGTTTGGCCCTCATCCCCCGGCCCCTGCTCCCTCAGGGAGCAGGGGAGCGCAACACGGGTTGAAGTCCCGCTCCCAGTGCCGCAGGCACGGTCGGGAGAGGGATTTACGGTGAGGGCCGCGTGTCTTGCTTGCCCCAGAATCCGAATGCACCCCGGCGACGGCGCTGTTTGTGAACACTGAGGAGCTTCGGTATGTTATTTGAGAAA
>JAADYY010000570.1 GCA_010092805.1 Chloroflexota bacterium
AGTCAATCGTCCCCCGAAGTCTCCGACTTCGACAAGCACCGACTCCTCGGAGTCAGGGGCAAGCCACCCGCTAAAGCGGGTGGTAATTGATGGAACTCAGGCTGAGGTAGCACACCCAGCCGGGCCGCCGCGTTGTTTCACTGCTTCATTCGACGCGCAGGCTGCCCGCTTCCAAATTCACGCTGATGGTGCCGCGCGGCGCGGCGTCGGCGAAATTCGACGCTGTCCAGCTGCTCGCGTTCGTGTCGGTGCCGGGTTCGGTGCGCGTATAGTCGTCGCGGATCGTCACCGCGCTGCTCCCGGCAGCCATCACGCGGATCTCGACGGGCGCGTCGTTGAGCGTGAGCACCGCATCCCCCGCTTCGACTTCGACGACGATGGCGAAATCTGCCGCTCCGGCGACATTCAGGCGCAGTGTGCCGCCGCGCAGCGCCAGCCGCCCCGCCGTGATCTGCGCCCCTGCCGGGAGGTTAATCGTCAGCGCCCCGGAGTCGGTCTGCGTGATCAAGGTGGTCGGCGTGCCGGGCAGATCCAGCACGACGGTGCCCCCCGCCATGTTCAAATCGAGTTCGCGGAGCGTCACCCCGGCGAGATCGGCGGTGAGCGCGCCGGTCGTCATCCCCACGTTGAATTCGAGCGGTACCGCCGGGTGCAGCAGAACATCCCAGCGCGGCGGTTGGCCCGTCCAGTTGAACCCACCGCCGACCGTCTCGATCAGCCGCACGGTGCGGTCTGCGCCGCCGCTGACGTTGAAATCGATGCTGCCGACGTAGCCGACATCCGCCTGAATCAAATCGGCGGCGGTCGGGTCGAGCGCGCCGACGGTGACGGCCTGAAACGGAAAATCGAGCGTGACTGCCGCCGCTTCAGCCCCACTCAAGGCGGCGGTGAAGCGCTCGCTTTGCACGGTGGGGTTGCCGCCGCACCCAGCCAACCAGATCGCCAGCCCGATCAGTGTACCCAGACTCAGCCGCAGATCACGCATCGGCGGCCAGCGCGCGGTGGTGGCGGGCACAGCGTTCGAGCGCGCGCTGCGCCTCCCGTACATTGAGTTTGGGCGCGGCGTCGGTGTAGAAGCGGGCGGCGGTGGCGGCGGCGGCGCGCTGGCCCGCTGCTGACGTATCGGTTAGATCAAGCTGGCAATCAGCCACATCCAGCCCATCGATGGGTTCGAGCTTGATCTCGGTGACGTTCTCGCGGCGCACGCGCTCCAGCGTTTGGCGGCGCTTGTCGGCGGCGGCGGCGTGATCGTCGGCGCTGGCGGAGCGGTAATAATCGCGCAGCCGCGCCTCCAGATCGATGGCGAAGGTCATGACCGCGCCGAAGGTATTGAGCGATGCTTCCATAACGGATTTACTCTTTCGTTGGTGTCCTCAGCGGCAAACGACGGCTTTACTGGCCGGACTGCCGATCATAGTTGCGCCGGATCGCGGCGGTGTACGGCGCGAAGCCGAAACGGGCGTAAAACGGCTGCACGTCGGCGTCGCACACCACATCGATCATATAGCGCGTGTGCAGTTTGTCCAGCATCCGTTTGACCAGCGCCGCCCCCACTCCCTGGCCGCGATAGGCGGGCAGCACTTCCAGCAGCGGAATATACGCCGTCAGCACGCCGTCGCTGATCGCGGTGATGAAGCCAATCACCTGCCCCGATTCCGTGCGGGCCAGCACCACGTGCGCGCTGCCGTGCAGAATCCGCAGGTGCGTTTGCGGCGACGGCGGGTCGGGCCAACCGTCGAAAAAGCCGCCGCGCAGATGATCGGCGCGCACAGCGTCAAGGCTATCGGTGTAGGTGATGGGCATGGCGGGGGCCTTTATGTGGTGTGCGCCCGCGCGATTCCGGCGGGCGCAGCGACTGAGAGAATCCTTAGAAAGGCGGAAAATCGCAAGCCTTCCCGTGCCAACACTGGGTATAATCGTAGATAGAGATATTTAAACGCTTACCCCCTTGGGAGGTTGTTCACATGCGTCGTTCACAAGAGTACATTGTTCCGATCGCTGCGGCTGTTGGCGTGCTCATCTGGGCACTCGCGCTGATCATTTTCGCTTCGCCCGCTGCCTAAGCAGCATCGGCACCAGCTTTGTCCTCCTGAACTGCCGCTTGATCAGCGCCCGCTGATCCGGCATTCGGGAGTCTCGTTCCGCTGATCAGTTCCCCCCTCCTTGCTGGACACATCGCCAGAATGTTGATGCTGTGACGCCAAGCACAGGAGGTTTTTGTGCAAATCTATGCAAAGCCAAACATATGTCGCTGCTTCAGCGGCGGGCGCGGCTGGGTGCCAGGACGCAGCAAGGCGCAGCTCGTTCGCTGCGCCTGCTGATCAATCTGGTGTTGTGTGCCCCGCCCCGCTGAGCGGCTTACTGCGTCGCGTTGGGGGTGTCCTGGGTGGTGTTGGCGGGCAGACGGCGGCGGCGCTGACGCCGGGCGGCGCGCTGCTCCGCGATCAGGGTGCGTTCTTTGTGACGGTTGTCCTGCCAGGTGCGCCACAGGCTCCACACGATGGGCAGGAACCCGGCCAGCACCAGCCCGGTCGCAATCAGAAACTGCGGGCTGAGGGCGTAATCGAGTGTCAGGTTCGGCATGTACTTGTTCCCTTCGTAACCAGCTCGTAAGAAACGGTAGCGTTTAACGAACGATGGGCGGCGCTCAGTTGGCCGCCATCAAACTCAGCGCCTCATCGGCGTCCACAGCGTCAAACGTCGTGATGATCTCGGCAACGGGCGCGCGGAGTTCGGCGTATTGTTCGGCGGGCAGCCCGGAATGATACGCATCGAGCGACGAGGTGTAGATGAAATACGTGTCTGGTGTGGCCGCGAGGTTATAGAACCCGGACGGGTAGCTGCCATTCTGCTCCCAGAACTGCTGGAACGACAGCGCCTGGATCGTGAAGATCGGTGCGCGGCGGTCGCGTTCGGTGATGAAATTGAACGTCACTACATGGCCGTTGTTGGACGTTTCAAATTGACCGACCCACTCCTCTGGCACCGTAACCGAAAAGGCATACTCCGGCCCCAACGCCCCTTCGTCGAAATAGCGCACGGTGCGGATGACGGTCGCGCTGTCGATGGCTTCAGCCTCGGAGCGCAGCCCGCCGAATGCCGCCGTACCCGGCCCGCAGCCCACCAACAAGACCAAGAGTGCCAGCGAAACCCCAATGATGATATAGTTTTTCTTGCCCATGCTTCGCTCCATAGTGTTGAGTGTGACATATGCAGCACGCGGGCTGCCCACACCGATGCCTGTGTGATGGGGCAACCTGCGGCAGTTAAAACACAAGTTGATCGGCGGGGATTTCCTCGACGCCGCTCCAGGGCATCCGAATTTGGTCGACGCGCAGGCGGTTGCCCATCCGAATGATGAGCGCCAGCACCACCACCAGCAAAATCGCCGCGATGGTGTACACCTGCGTATAGCCCACGACGACATCCCCGGTTGTCGCCTGCGCAATGTCGCGCACGAGGCTGCCGCCGATCACGCCGATGCCCTGTGCCAACGCTTGCACAATCCCCCAGATGCCCAGGAACAGCCCGGCGTGGCTCACATCGACCAGCGACATCACCAC
>JAADYY010000571.1 GCA_010092805.1 Chloroflexota bacterium
GCCGGATCGAGGTGGACGCCCGGCCCCATCGTCGAAGTCAGCGTGACGCGGCGCACGTACACGCCCTTAATCGCGCTCGGCTTGACACGTTCCACCGCGTCGAGCACGGCGCGGGCGTTCTCCGTGAGCTTGTCGGCGTCAAAGCTGGCCTTGCCGATGGGCACATGCAGGTTGCCGGTCTTGTCGTTACGGAACTCGACACGCCCCGCCTTCAGTTCCTCAATCGCGCGCCCCAGATCATCTGGCTGCACGACCGTGCCCGCCTTCGGGCTGGGCATCAAGCCGCGCGGGCCAAGCACCTTACCCAGACGGCCAACGCGCGGCATCATGCTGGGGACGGCCAGCGTCGCATCGAAATCCAGGAAGTTTTCCTTCGTGATGCGCTGGATGAGTTCGTCGTCTCCCACGATGTCGGCCCCGGCGGCTTCGGCGGCGCGGGCGTCTTCACCTTCGGCGAACACCAGCACACGCACCGTCTTGCCCAGGCCGTTGGGCAGCAGCACCGTACTACGCACCTGCTGATCGCTGTGGCGCGGGTCGATGCCGAGGCGGAAATGCATTTCGATGGTTTCGTCGAACTTGGCCGTCGCCATCTGCTTCACGCAGTTGATGGCTTCTGGCAGCGGGTACATCTGGTCGCGGTCAACCTGCTTGATCGCTTCTTTGTAACGTTTGCTCTGGCTCATGTCTCTTCATCTCCTGTGGTCATGCGGGCTTGTGCCCTGCCACTGCTGTAATGCCTTACTCTTCAGCAACCTTGATGCCCATTTGCCGGGCGGTGCCTTCAATCTGCTTCATGATCGCGTCCATGTCTTTGGTGTTCATGTCCGCCAGCTTCAGCTCGGCGATCTCGCGCACCTGCTGCCGGGTGAGCTGCCCCACCTTTTCGGTGAGCGGGTTTTGCGCACCGCGCTGCACCCCCGCCGCCTTCTTGATCAGGAAGGAGGTGGGCGGGCTTTTCAGCTCGAAGCGGAACGAGCCATCGGTGAACACCGTGATCTTGGCGGGGACGATTTCGCCCATGCGGTTCGATGTGCGCGCGTTGTAATCCTTGCAGAACTGCATCAGGTTGATGCCGTACTGCGCCAGCGCCGGGCCAATGGGCGGGGCCGGGTTGGCCTTGCCCGCCTGAATTTGCAGCGTGAGCTGCTTCCTGATTTTCTTCGCCATCTTTGAGTCTCGGTTCCTTGCTGTCCGGGGTGTCCGGTTCCGTTACAAATCAGTGGGCAGGGGAAGCGCTGCCGCACATCCCCCGCGCAGATCGCTTAGACTTTCTCGACCTCCAGGAAGTCGAGTTCCACCGGGGTATCGCGCCCGAAGAAGTTGACCATCACGCGCACTTTGGCTTTGTCTGGGTCAATGGCCGAGACGGTGCCGATGAAGTCATTAAACGGCCCATCCACGATGCGCACCTTCTGCCCCAGCTTGAACGTCACCTTAATTTTCGGCGCGTCCTCAGACATGCGCGTCATGATCTGCTTGACTTCATCCTGACGGAGTGGGGTGGGGTCGTTGCCCATGCCCACGAAGCCCGTGACGCCGGGGGTGTTGCGCACCACATACCACGAATCTTCATCCAGCCGCATCTCGACGAGGATGTAGCCGGGGAAGATGCGCCGCTCGATGGTGCGGCGCTTGCCGTCTTTGACTTCGATCTCTTCTTCGGTGGGGACGATCACATCGAAGATCTTATCGCGCATCCCCATTGTCTCGATGCGCTGCTCGATGGCGTGGCGCACCTTGTTTTCGTAGCCCGAATAGCAGTGTACGACGTACCACAGCTTTTCGTTGCCCGCGTTCTCAATTGCATCCAGAATCGACGGCCCATCGTCATCGTCATAGACGGGTGTCGGTTTGGCGGGCTGGCTCGATCTTTCATCATCCATGTACACCGGTTCCGGGTCGTAATCCGACCGGCTGCGTTCATCATCAAACATGATCATGCTCCATAGCTTGTTGCCACAGCGCACCGCTGCGGCGTCAGCGTAACCCGCCCCCACGCCGGTTGCGGCGGTAGTTGATGAACAACCCCAGCCCCACGCTGATCGTCATGAAGCCGATCAAGATGATTGGGGTGCTCAACCCGATACGGAACAACTCGGTGAACGCCAAGCTGATGCCGCCCAGCGCCAACGAGGTGATGATCAGCGTGACGATCACGATGCGGGTCAGGCGGATGGTTTCTTGGCGCGTGGGCCACGAAACCTTGCCCAGCTCCGACTGCACGCCCTCGAAGTATTCGCCCAGGCCGCGCACAAAGCGGACGAGAAAATTGCTGCGCCCGGTTTCTTCCTGCAAACGACGGCCTGGTGTGGCGCGCCCTTTGCCTTCAGTGAGGCCGCGCCCGTCGTCGTCGATCTCTTCAATGAACGCTTCGTCAGCTTCGGCTTCAGCCGCTTCGGCTTCGGGAGCGGTTTCCTCTGCGGAACGATTGCGGACTTCCGAAACCGAGCGACGCCGACGGCGGCGGCCCTGCTTTTGCTCGTCAATCGTGTTATCGGCAGACATGCGTTCTCCTTATCGGCCCAGCGCCGGGGGCAATCATCGGTTCAAATCTGTCATAAGACGTTAATCTAAAAGACACCGCCCGGCTGGGAGGTGTCTCTTGGAGGTGTGACAGGGGTACTAGGATTCGAACCCAGAACAACGCTTTTGGAGAGCGTCATGATACCATTTCACCATACCCCTACAGCTTACGTGCATTATACACAGCCCCGCACGCTGCGTCAACGCGGAAACCTGTGTGATGTTGGCGGTCTGGCTACTTGGTTTCGCGGTAGAGCACGTGGCGGCGCAGCAGCGGATCGTACTTTTTCAGTTCCAGGCGGCCTTGATCGTTGCGGCGGTTCTTCTGGGTGTAGTACATGTGGCCGCTCTCGGTGCTGCGCATCTTCACCAGGACGCGGTTGCCCTTCTTCGCCATTGTCGTTCCTCGTTCATGTATTATTGACGCATACCACGCGCAAATCTTACCTAGCGTTATGGGCTTTTCGGCGTGATGTGCGTGCGCTTGACAATAAAAAGAGCCTTTGTCGGGATTTGAACCCGAGACCTTTCCCTTACCAAGGGAACGCTCTACCCCTGAGCTACAAAGGCATCTGGTATGGAACGTGGGCTATTGTTTAGTGGGCCAGGCAGGACTCGAACCTGCGAAGGCTTCCGCCAGCGGATTTACAGTCCGCCCCCTTTGCCGCTCGGGACACTGACCCAGATGGGTGATATGAATTGGTGCTGGGTCGCCCAAGCCGCAGCAGAGCCACTGATGGGACTCGAACCCATAACCTACCGCTTACAAGGCGGTTGCTCTGCCATTGAGCTACAGTGGCGCGCTGCACTCATTTTATCATGCCGCGCCGACCGTGAGCAAGATGAAACTTACCCCACCCCGTAACCCCACAGAGCGCCAATACTATAGCGAAAGCCCGTCCCGGTGTCAATGCACAGATCCCGCGCAAACCAGCGAAAATCTGCTGCTTGATCAGGGGGCTGTGCCGCGACAGGCACAGCCTGTATTGTCGCTGTGCGGCAGCCGCCCAATTTTACGGTTTGGTAAGGTATTGGCCATTTTTCAGGTGTAGCATGTGATCAGATGTTGTTGGCGAATCAGGCCCTCACCCTAAATCCCGCTCCGTGTGCCAACGGCAGCCGCCGCTTTGCGGCTAGGCGAGGGACTTCAAAAGC
>JAADYY010000572.1 GCA_010092805.1 Chloroflexota bacterium
CCTTGTCTCGTGGGCGCGGAGATGTGTATAAGAGACAGCTCCTGATGGGCGGTGTGATCGGGCGGGGTCAACGGTTCGGGCGTCGAGTCGGGCGGTGGGGGCGGCTCCTGAAGCCGGCGCGGCCCGCGCAACGACACCAGCCGCACAGGTTGGGCGAGCATCTGCCGCAGCAGAGTCACGCCCTCGTCCCGGACGTACATGAAATCATCGTGCGGCAAATCGGCGGCGTGCAGGTCGCGCAGCAGCTCGCGCATCACCTGCGAGAACGCGGCGTCTTTGGGCGCGGCGTGGCCCTGATGCTGCTGCACAAACGGCACCACCCACCGCCCCATCATCTCGATCACCGGGTGCAGTTGGCCGACGATCACGAACATGGGCGGCGACTTTGCACCGACGCGCCGGTGATCAAACGCTGCGGGGGTGGTGGGGAAGAGCGTGGCGCAGACGAGGCGGTAGAAGGCGGCGTAGTCGGCCAGCCACACCTGCCACATATCGTCCGCGCCGTTGACGTGGGCGGGCAGGTCACCAATGAGCAGCAGCACGCCTTCGTGGGTGAGCGCCTGCGCCAGTTCCACCAGCGAATGGGAATAATCGCCGGGCCGCCGCCACTCAGGTGGCAGGTGCTTCGGGGCGTAATACTGTGCCACCGACATCAAAGCCGCCTCTAAGCGATCATCCCACGCGCCCACCACACACATCCTTCGTGTTAAGGCTGTTAAAGCCCTTGCCCGCACTACTCCTTAAACATATGATACACAATATCCGCCAGTCTGTGCGTGGTTGGGGTGCATTCAGAAATGGGGGCGCATGGATCGGCTGGCTGTGTGGCCCGCATCCCCCGGCCCCTGCTCACTCAGGGAGCAGGGGCGCGCAACACGGGTTGAAGTCCCGCTCCCAGGGCCGCAGGCCCGGTCGCCGGCGGCTTCCAGAGCGGGATTTCGGGTGAGGGCCGCGTGCCTGGCTTGCCCCAGAATCCGAATACACCCTATGGTTGAGTCTAGTGCCGCCCGATGATCACGCCAGCGCGCCACTGGTCTCGGCGGCTGCGGCGACAGGCTGTTCCGGCAGCACCAGCGCGATCACGGCTTGGCCGGGCTGCGGCGTGGGGGTGCGGTCGGTGGTGAACGTTGACAGCCGCGCCCCTTCACACAGAAACATCGGCAGCGCACGGCTGCCGTACATGGCCTGGTAATCGGCATAGGTGAATTCGCGCGTCAGCGGCGTCGATTTGATGACCGCGCCTTCGTTGAAGCGCCGCTCGAATTCCTCAAAGTGGATGTCTTCCCCAAACAGCAGCCGCCCACGCAGCTCGCGCGAAACATCCTCGTCGTCACGGCGCATCTTCGGCTTGATGGGCAGTTGGTAGACTTCGGCGCGGCCAAACAGTTCGATGAAGTGCAGCGCCGCCAGCGCGTTGACTTCGATGTTTGAGGTGAGCGCCATCAATTTACCCAGCCCATCGAGCGGCATCTGGTCGTGTTCTTCAGTGAGCGCGCTGCCGTAATGCGCATTTAACCCGGCCAGCCGGGCCGCATTGATGTTACCGGGGTTGGTATCGACCACCAGCACCTTGAAGCCTTCATTCTGGAGCGCCAGGCCGATCTCGCGCGCCCAATCGTGCGCCCCCACGATCAAGACGCCCTGTGGGTTCGCCTGCGACAACCCCAGCCAGCGCGCCAGCGGCAGCGCCGTGAGGCCGTAGAGCGCGCAGGTCGCCACGATCACCGCGAAGACGATGGGCACCAGCAGTTCGGCGCTTTGGTGCCCCGCATCGACCAGGGCCGCCGAGAAAATCGCCGTGACCGCCGCCGCCACGATCCCGCGTGGGGCCATCCACGAGAGGAATAATTTCTCGCGCCACGTCAGCCCGGAACCGATGGTCGAGGCCCACACCGACAGCGGGCGCACCACAAAAATCATCACCGCCACGAACACGACTGTCCCCCAGCCCAGCGCCGCCAGATCATCCAGGTTCAGCCGCGCCGACAGCAAGATGAACAGGCTGGAGATGAGCAAGACGCCTAGATTCTCCTTAAATTCGATGATCGGGCGCACCGTCACGCGCTGCTGATTCGCCAGCACAATGCCCATGACCGTCGTCGTCAGCAGGCCGGATTCGTACTGAAGCAAATCCGAGAGGGCGAACGCACCCACCACCAGCATCAGCGTGACAGGGGTTTGCAGGTAATCTGGCACCCAGTAGCGCGACAACATGGCAATCAGCAGCCGTGCCGCCACATAGCCCAGGACGAGGCCGACCAGGATCGTGTTGATGATGCCAATCACCGTTGGGCCGACGGCCTGTTCAATGTCGCCGATGATGATCGCCTCGAAGACGAGCAGCGCCGTCGTCGCGCCCACCGGGTCGATGAGAATACCTTCCCAGCGCAAGATCGAGGCGACCTGCCCGCTGGGGCGCACCAAGCGCAGCAGCGGCCCCACGACTGTCGGCCCGGTTACAATCAGAATCGCGCCCAACTGAATCGACAGCGCCAGATCGAGCGGCAGCAGAAAGTACGCCGCCGCGCTGCCCAGCACAAACGTCACCAGCATCCCCACTGAGATCAGGTTGCGGATCACCGGCCCGGCCTGGGTGCGCAGCTCACTGAGCTTTAGCCCCAAGCCCCCCTCGAACAGGATGACGCCGACGGACAGCGAAACGATGGGGAAGAGGATGTCGCCGAACATGAAATCGACATCGATCAGCCCCGTGATCGGCCCGGCGAGGAAGCCGAAGCCCAGCAGGATGAGAATCGAGGGTAACCGCAGCCGCCATGCCAGCCACTGCGCCGAAATACCCAAAACCAGAATGATTGCAAGCCCTTCCAACAAGGGGATCGTCATCAGGAAAGTACCTCCCAGAGGTAAATTTGTTGGAAGGGTGCATTATAAACGGTCTGGGATGAGTTTGGCGTTAAAAAAGGCCCAGGCCAGCGAAAACCAGCGTGCCACCAAAAATCACCAGGCCCAGCACCGTCACGCTCAAGATGATGCGGGTCACGCGCGGGTCGATGCCGCGCATCCGGTCGAACACGAACACCAACCCCACGAGAATCGCCATGAAGGTGCCGTAAAACGCGACCAGGAACGCCAGGCCGTGCCAGACCGACTGCTGCAAGCCTTCGACGAACAGCGGCCCGTTGACGGTGCTCCAAAAGATATACGGGTTGGGGTTGAGCCAATTCGCCAGCAGCGCCTTGGTGAGGATTTGCCGGGGCGGCGGCAGTGCCAGCGTCTCATCCGCGCCGATTTGCACCCCGGCACGCAGATTCCGGTACGCGCCCCACGCCAGATACCACACATACAGCCCGCCGATCAACTGGATGGCGCGGATAAATTCCGGTGGGAACTGCGCCAGCAGCACCACCGCCGCCACCATCAACGGCAGATCAGCGATGAAGGGCGAAAACACGATCAGCAGGCCGCGCCGCCAACCGTAGGCGATGGTGGTGTTGATGAGGTACGTTTGCAGCGGGCCGGGGTTGAAGCCCGCCGCCAGCCCAATGGGGATAGCCCGCGCGATCAAGGAAAGCATTGGTTCACTTTCGTCGGTTGTGCGTTGATGAGGTGTGGCAGCGCAGCGGGACAAAAAATCCCCGGTTCGGTGGGAACCAGGGATTTGGGTGTGCCGAAGGCCAGACTTGAACTGGCGACCCACGCATTTTCAGTGCGTTGCTCTACCAACTGAGCTACCTCGGCAGGTGTGTGCTTGATGCAACCGATCACAGCATGATTTCCGAGTAGTATAGCGGACGGGCAGAGTGTGTCAAGGGGCGATTGCGGGCCGAATTGCCAGACTCCGCGCCAGCGCGCGCGGGGCGTCGTCATGTCGCTCTACGCGGATCTGCACAAAGCGCCGACACGGGAGCCGAGCGCGACGCCGCACGTCGCAGCGCTTAACGCGCGCAACCAGCGGCACTTGCGCGGCAGGCTCTTGTACAAAATGTTCAACTGGGGCGCGCCCAAATTATACACAGTAACGATTGTGACGCAGCGCCGAGATGCAGTACAATTGCCAGCAATTAAATTAGCAGCACTTTTTGATAGCTCACAATA
>JAADYY010000011.1 GCA_010092805.1 Chloroflexota bacterium
CCAACAGCATCGGCAACACCTCAGCCATTCACTAGGACTTGTATCCACATTTTCGCACGGGTAGGCCCTGTGTTATACTCCGTTTATGGATGAAAAATTCATGAATCACGCGAAGTTATATCCCTGGATCGATGGGCTGCGGGCGCGGGGATGGGGTGCTGCGCTGAGCACCGCGCTCGATGTGGTGGAGCCGTTGGGGCCGCTGAGCGCGCAGATGCTGTGGATTGCCGCCCCGGCGCTGAGCTTATTTGCGCCACGCGCAGCCCTCGATGATCTGGCGCACACCCTCGAAACCCCCGGCGGGATCGAGGCGCTGCGGGCTTATTTGGACGCTGCGAACGATTTAGACGATTTAGACGGAAACGACGCCTAAACGCGGAGCGGTGCCGAGGTTATGGACACGACGATCCAAGTCTTCACAGTCTTGATTCTGCTGGTGACGTTGGTCTCAAGCACCCTCGTCACGCAGTTCATCCGCCGCCGCCGTACACTACTGCCGGTGCGGCGGCTGCCCGCTTACGAGCTGATGCCGGTGCTCGTCGGCGAGTCGATTGAACGCGGCCTGCCGATCCACGTCTCGCTGGGGAGCACGGGGCTGGGCGCGAACAACACGGTGCTCACGCTGGCGAGCGCAGAAGTGTTCTACGCGGCTGCACAACGCGCCGCCACCGGGACTGTTGCCCCGCTGCTGACGCTGAGCGATACCAGCGTCATTCCGCTGGGGTACGGCACGCTCCGCCGCGCCTATGCCGCCCGTGATCGCCTCAGCCGCTTTCGGCGTGACAGCATCCGCTGGCTGCCCGCCGGGCCACGCTCATTGGCGTTTGCCGGGGCCGTGACCGCCCTGCTAAGCACCGAGCGCGTCTCCGCCAACATTCTGGTCGGCAGCTACGGCCCAGAACTGGCGCTGATTCTGGATACGGCGTACCGGCGGGGGCAAGCGTCGGTTGCCACGAGCAACCAGCTTGAAGGGCAGGCGATTGCCTACGCCCTGGCCGACCGCCCGCTCATCGGCGAGGAGATCTTCGTCGCCCCCGCCTATCTCGGCGACCCGTCGGCGGCGTCTTCGGCCAACGTCTTCACATTAGATGTGCTGCGCTGGCTGCTGGTGATCGCGATTCTGGTTTCGACCGTCGTCGCCGTGATCGAACCCGTTCGTGAAGCCGTTGAAGCGTTCTTTTTCGGGGGAGGCTGAGTGATGGCGCGGTTGCTCCGGTTTTTGGGGGCGGTACTCGGTTCTACCATTGCCCTGTTCGCCGGGCTGTTCACCCTGATTGGGCTGCTGGCTGGTGGTGACGCTGGGTTGATCGCGGGCGTGACCAATCTGTTCCTGCAAGTGACGGTAACCACCGTCGCCGTGACTATTCTCATTGGCATCTTTAACTTGTTTGGCATTCACCTGCGGCGGGTCATCAGCCGGGGGCGGGGCTGGGTGTACAGCCTCGTGCTGCTGCTGAGCGCGCTGCTGGTCTTCTTCTTCCGCTTGATCAACGACAACGCCAGCAGCATGATTCTGCTGGAAACCGTGCAGGTCTCTATCGAGTCGGCGTTGGCGGGGCTGGTACTGTTCGCGCTGGTCTACGGCGCGTACCGCTTGATGCGCAACGGCGTGACGTTGGGCGGCACCTTGTTTACAGTGGTGCTGTTGGTGGTGCTGGTCGGGTCGCTGCCGCTGCCCGAACTGACCTTTCTGGCGAATGTGCGCGCGTGGTTTCTGGCCGTCCCGGTGAGCGCCGGCGCGCGCGGCATCCTGTTAGGGATCGCGCTGGCGACGGTGGTCGCCGGGCTGCGTATCCTCATCGGCCAAGATCGATCTTATCGAGAGTAAGTGCCCATGCCCCCCGATAACCAGGACAAAAACGACGATCTGCCAGAATGGCTGCGCAATGCCAACAACCTCCCCGCAGACGAAGCGGACGAGGCGGATGCTGGTGCGCCGGACGCTGCCCCCAGCGCCGACGATGACGATGACGACATCGAAGTGCCGGGTTGGCTCAATGACGAAGCCAGCGCCGCCCCTGATGATCAGCCGGCTGTTGATCTGCCGCCCTGGCTTGTCGGCATCGAAGCGGATGAGGAAAACGCCCAGCAGTTGGCCGCGCAAGCCTTCGACGGCGGCGATCAACCGTCTGAGGCGTGGCTGGCCGCCGGGGACAACCTGGCCGACTCCGCCGAGAGCGACATCACCTACGATGCGTGGATGGCCCAGCAGCTCGAAGCGCAGCGCGAAAAGCTGCCCGAGGAAGAAGTCCCAGATCTGCTCAGCGATGTGAGTCAGCTCGGCGACGCTGACGACACGGTGATCGCTGACGACAACAGCCAGCTTCCAGATTGGTTCCTGGGGTTAGAAGCGCTCGACGACAGCGATGCGCCCGATTGGTTGCAGGAAGCGGCCCCCAGCGAACCCGCCGCCGAAGCGCCCCCCCCTGTTGAGAATGCGCAGGTCAATTGGCTGCAAGGTCCGCTCGGCGATTGGGACGCCAGCGCCGACGACCCCCCGGCCTACGAAGCCGACATTCCCTCTTTGGAAGATATTCTGGACGACGAGGATACCGGCGTCCCCCGCACCGACTTTTTCCAGGATCTCGTGGCACCGCACACCCCAGAAACCGATTTCTTCACCGGGGTGCAGCAGGAAGAAGACGATCTGCCAGATCTCGACTGGCTGCAAGATGTCCCCAGCCCGCAGACCAACCCCATTCCGCCGGAACTGCCGCCCACGCCACCACCCTCTGACCCGGTGACGGATGCCCTGGCGGCGATGGCCGATGACGACGAGTTCGGCGACGACTCCTCGGCGGATATGAGCTGGTTTTACGAAGAGGAGCCGCTCGACATCAGCGACGAGCCGCCGTCGTTCCGCACGCGCGAACTCGGCGGGGAAGAGGCCGAGTCGCCAACCGCCGCTGTTGACCCCGATGAAGAGCCGAGCCTGGACGACTTCTTCGGCGGCATCGCCGCGCAGAACGATGAGACCGCCGCAGCCAACTTCAATACCCAGAGGCTGGCCGATGACACCTACGCCCGCGACGATCTACCGCCGATGGACACGCTGGACGCCGCCGATCTAGATGTAGCGGATTCGATGCACGACCTGCGCAGCGCGCTGAACATTGACGGAGGCACCCGCGATCTATCCGATGACCTGGCAGCATTCGACGCGGACGCTGGCGACGCACCCGACGACTCCCCGGACGCCAGCGATTGGCTCAACGAACTGGAAGGCATCGTCAGCGGCACCCGCATCCTCACAGATGAGCCAGGCACAGCCGATGATGCCGACAGCTCCGGCGGCGGTGATGACTTCGGCGATATGTTTGGCGCAGCCGACGAACCCGACGCGATCTACGGCGCACCGATGGATTTGACCGGGTCGGGCGAGACCGCCGCCGATCTCGATTGGGCCGCATCAACCACCGACGACGCGGACGATCAAGCAGCCGATTCGTTCGCCGATTTTGCATGGCCGGACGAAGATCAGGTCGCGGCAGAGGCGGCAGCCCCAGCCGAATTCGACCTCGATCTGGGACTCGGCGATGACGACTTCGATTGGGACGCGCAGCCCGCCGAACCGTCTCTGCCGCGCGCCGGGCAGCCCTCGCTGCTGACCGGTATCCTCAGCCAGCCGCCGCAGGGTGAAGATGACGACCCCACAGCCGACGCTGATGATGCGCCCGCTGATCTGTTTGGCGATTTGCCCGATGCGCCGTTTGCCGGCGGCCCAGCGGCGGATGCGCCGAGTTTCGCCGCGCAGCCGGGCGACGCAGCCGATCAAGCGGTGCCGGATCTGTTCGCCGACAGCGACCCAGCCGATGATCTGGCCGAAAACCCGCTCGGTGATCTCGATTTCGAGATTCGCACCGAGCCGGAATCCCCAGCCGATCCGATGGATTGGCAAGCCGTTGTGCAGGCCGGGGGGGCAGAGGCGGCAGACCTCGATGCAGCGGATGCGGACAACGCATTCGAGGCGGCAGCGCTCGGCGAAGGCGCGGACGAAACGCTCGACGCCATGCTGGAAACCGAAGACTGGCTGACATCGGCAGCGCCCCGCGCGGCGTCCGGTGACGCCGAAGATGATGATCTCGCCGATCTGTTTGGAGCGGCGGACAGCGCGGCTGAAGGCATCGAACTGCCCGATCTCGGCGACATCGACGATCAGGCTGACGAACTCGACTGGCAGATCGCCCCGCCGCCGGACGACGATGCGCTCCCCGATGACGCCTTCCTGCTGCCAACGACGGGCGAACTGCGCGCCGCCATCGGGGATGATCAGCCCACGCAGGCCGATGATCCACTTAATCAGTTCGAGCAAGCGACTCAAGCGGACGAACCAACTTTCGACGACCGCTTCGCCGAACAGCCCGCCGCCGATCTCCCGGACGACGAACCAACTTTCGATAGTCTGTATCTTATACACAACTCCGAGGCCACGAGACAAGAGGCAAGCTCGTTTGGAGGTCTGTTGGTGTAAAAAAAAGAGGCGGG
>JAADYY010000102.1 GCA_010092805.1 Chloroflexota bacterium
AGGGGAGAAAACTGCTTTTGAAGTCCCTCGCCTAGCCGCAAAGCGGCGGTTGGGAGCGGGATTTAGGGTGAGGGCCTGATTCGCCAACAACATCTGATCATCAGGGACAACTCAACCGAGTTGTCCCGTTTTGCATCTGTTGCTCAGCGCAGCCGGATGATGTCGTTTTCCGCAAACAGCGGCCCGACGCTGAGATTGAGGGCGGGTTCGGCATATAACTGCGGCGGTACACTGATGTCGGCAAGGTACAGTTCGCCAACGTGTGTATCGACGCCGGGCATCCGCAGCCCTGCCTTTGGCAGCGCAAGCGTCATTGTCGCGGTTGCCATCATCGCCGGGTCGAAGACCGTGCCCGTCGTCGTATCAACGCCGGACGGCGCATCCAATGACAAAATTGGGGCGCTCTGTCTGTTTGCCCAGCGAATCAGGGCTGCTGCCGAGTCGCGCGGCGCACCTTTGAGGCTGTAGCCGATCACCCCATCCACCACGAGATCCGGCGTGGCTGCCTGCTCAACTGCATCGGCCTGGGCGACCGGGATCTGCATGTTGCGCAGAATCGTGAGCTGATGTGCGGGAATCGGGGTGAAATCGGCGTCTTGTTTGGTCAGGTAGACGCTGACCTGCGCACCGTAGTTATGCAACCGTCGCGCGCAGACCAGCGCTCCCCCACCATTGCCCCCCGTGCCCGCCAGCACGACGACACGTTTGCCACCTGGATCATCGCCGAAGAACCGCTGCCGCGCCAGATGCGCCAGATTGCGCCCGGCGTTTTCCATCATCTGGATCAGTTCGATTTTGTAGTCTTCGATCATGGCACGGTCGACTTCGATCATCTGCTCGGTCGTCAGGTACGGCACCTCGCCGCTGTACATCCGGATGGTCGTCATGATTGCGATCCCCGTTAGGCATTCATCGTTGAGAACTTCACGGCAGCAGCGCGCGCAGTGATCGGAAGATCGCGTGGCAAGCGGCTTCGACGTAGGCTTCCGAATCCGCCTGCTTGGCAATATCGTCGTAGGCGATATGGACACCCGTATAATCTTGAGTTTCCCAGCGCGCGCCGTCCGGCAGAGTTGGGGTTTCATATTCTGTCGGATACGGATAAGCGTACACATACAGATACGGGCGCGGATGGCTGCCACTGAACGGCGCGAAACCGAAATTCATGTGCGGGTCATGCTCGGCGGCTTTGTCTGTGCCGAACCACAGCGTCGAGAGATCGAAGTGTTCCGGCCATACCACAATCGGCGTCATTGGGCCGGTCAACCACCCTCGGAAGCGCGCCACCGCCGTGAAAATCGCGTACTGCACGGCGGCGTAGTCGCTGGCAACCTGCGCATCGTAGGCGAATGGCGTGGGATCGCTCAGCTCCTCAAACGTCGCGAAAATCTGCTTGCCGTCTTTCGTACATTTCTCAATGATCCCAGAAATCAACTGATCATCCGGGACATCAGCCAACACTCCGGCGAGTTCATGGCTTTTGAGCGTCATCAACAGCGCTTCAAACAGCGATTTCTGGCTGTGACCCGTCCACGCAAAGCTGATCGCCTCACCGGATGCGGGTTGATAGATGATCTGCCCCGTTTTGAAGTTGCAGATCACCTCACCGCCCTGCGGCAAGCGGCCCGTCGTCAACCCTTCTGGCAGGATGAACATCGGCAGTTCAAGGAAATTCGGCTGATGATCGGTCACCGACGCGCGGACGGGGCCAAGCAAGCGCGCGGCACGGTGCAGATGTGGGGCGGTCTGTTCCCAGTGATTCAGTGCGGGCAGCGGCATGATCAATTCTCCTCAAAAAGTGCGTGTTACAGTGAACTCAGGTTAAGTTTCGCCCCCAGCCAGACCCTCACCGCCATCAACGCGCAGGATCGAGCCAGTCGCAAAATCGTTCTTCGCCAAAAAGACGCAGGCATTGCCGATGTTCTGTGGCGTGCCGATGTGCCCGACCGGCAGCGCCGCCGCGATGTCATCCAGCACCGACTCCGGTTCGCCCGCCGGGCGCAGCACCGGCCCAGGCACCACACAATTCACGCGGATGTTGTGTTCGCTCAGCGCTAACGCGCTCACCTGAGTCAGCATGATCACACCCGCCTTCGAGACGCTGTGCGCCGGGCGCGACTGCCAGGGGTTGATGCCGCTGTTATCGCTGATGTTGATGATCACGCCGCCCTGCCCCCCTGCGATCATCAGGCGGGCGGCGTGTTGGGTCAGCAGAAATGGACCAGTCAGGTTGATGTCGAGCACCTGCTGCCACTCTGCGAAGTCAACGTCGAGCAGTGGGGTGCGTTTGAAGATCGCGGCGCTGTTGACCATGATGTCCAGCTTACCGTAATGGTCGCGGATCTGCGCGACCATCTGCGCGACATCATCCGGCTTTGACTGATCCCCTGTGATCGTCAAGGTTTCCACGCCCAACGCACGGACTTCTTCGGCGGCACTGGCCCCTTCATCTGCTGAGCGCGGCGAGGAATAGTGAATGACCAGATTCGCGCCCTCTTTGGCGAATTCCAGCGCAATCGCGCGGCCCACCCGCCGCGCCGACCCGGTCACAAAGACGGTTTTCCCCTTCAAATCGAGTATCATGAGCGATCTTCCTGATCAGATTGTCGCTACGCGCCGACTTCAGGTCAACCGCTCGCGCAGATGATCGGCCACACGGATCGCATTGGCGATGATCGTCAACGACGGATTAACCGCACCCGCCGACGGGAAGAAACTGCCATCCACCACGTAGAGGTTGTCCAGTTCGTGCGCTTTGCAGTTGAGATCCAGCACCGAAACCTGCGGATCAGCCCCAAACTTCAGGGTGCCGCATTGATGCGCCAAGTTGAACGGCAGCTTGGTGCCCAGATAATAATCCACCGGGATGAGTTCCTCATGGCAGCCAATCGGCGAGAGCAGGCTTTGGAGCTGTGCCACCAACCGATCATAGGCCTTGAGATTGTTCTGTGTGTAGTTGAAGACAATCTGGCCGCGCGAATTCAGGGTGACACGGTTATTCGGGTCGGGCAGATCCTCGGTTTGCAGCCAGAAATCCAGCGAGTGCTGTGCCATCTCTTCGTAGGTCATGCCACCGAGCGGTTCTGGGCTTTCGAACATCATCAGTTCGGTATCGACTTTGCCCAGCATCTGGATCAGCCCCATCGGGTACTCCCAAATATCGGAGGCATGGTAGAAATCGCTCATCGCCAGCGTCTTCTGGAAAATCGAGTCGTTCGGCTCCATCGAGATCGCCAGGAAGGTGCCGTTGTTGTGGCTCATGTAGTTGCGGCCCACCATGTCGCTGCCGTTGGCGAGGCCGTTCGGGTGTTGATCGTTGGCCGAGCGCAGCATCAGCGCGGCGGAGTTGGTTGCACCCGCTGCAACAATCACA
>JAADYY010000573.1 GCA_010092805.1 Chloroflexota bacterium
CCCACCGGGGATCAACGGCGAATAACGCGGCATTGACCAGATCCCGGCGTTCTGTACCACTTCGGCATCGAACGTCCCTGCCACATCCGTCACTGCCACATGAAACGCCGGGCTGTTCTCCGGCAGTTCGCTGCCGATGGGCTGGCCGTGTACCGTCGTCAGGATCAGGCTGCTATCGGGCGACCACGACACGGTCGCCCGCCACGACCAGGGCTGATACGTATTGAACACCGGGTAATCCAGCAGCGGGCTGAACGCGCCCGTTTCCAGATTGACCAACCCCATCGAATCTGCACCCACCCAGGCGAGATGCTGGCCGTCCGGTGCCCAATCGAAGCGCAGCCCCCACCAGCCGTAGAGACCACCCGGCGAGCGCTCGATGAGTTGGCGCACGCTCAAGGCGTCGCCCGTGCTTGGCTCCACACGCATCATCCACAGATCGTTGTGGGCTTGCCAACCCGGCGCATCATCGCGGGCTTCGCCAGTCGAATAGCTGATCATGTTCTCTTCGCCAGGCACCCAATCCGCATCCAGGACATTGCCGGGCACCAGCGGCAGCGGCAGCGCCGCGCTGGCTGTATCTGCCAACAGCCACAGCCGATTGAAGAACGTCTCGCGATCTGGCCCGGCGGCCACTCGTGTGAACAACAAGCGTTGCCCATCCGGCGAGAGCGCGAACACGCGCCCGTCGAGATCGCCGGTGTCGGTGAGCGGACGTTTGGTGTTGCTGCTGCCGCGCATGACCCAGGCATTGCCATTGCTGATGTAGGCCAGCGTGCCGAAAATCTGGATCGGGTCGAGTTCGGTCGTGGGGCCAACAAACACGATCTCCGCCTGTGGCTCTTCGAGTACCGTGCGATTGATGGGGACAGGTTCCTGACGCCGCCCATCCAGAATTTCGATGCGATAGCAGATTTGCTCAGTGCCATTGCGACCGGGCTGTCCGATGCGCTCCTCACCTGGCCCTAGAATCTCATTCAGGACGATCTGCTGGCCGTGTGGGATGACCTCCTCCTCGCAACGGTTCTCAACTTGAACGCGCACCACCGTAATCCGCAGGCCGTCGCTGACCCGAGTCGTGGGCGGCGGGTTCACACGGTCGAGATCGCCAAGTTGGATCTCCTCTGTGCGCAGCAGTTCATCTACACTGAGCGCGGTCGGCTGCCGAATCGTGCGCTCCCGGCCATCGACGACCAGCGTCACCAGCATCGGCGATTGGCTTTCGCCGGGCACACACGCCGCCAACCCGATCAGCAGCAGGCCCATACACAAAATCAGACGTTGGGTAGATCTCAGTGACATCTGCCATCCTTCAAAACCATTTGCGTGATCGCTCACTGCGCCGCGTCCGGGAACACCGTTTCGCGCAGATTGCTCAACGTGCGCAGGATCGCGCGGTTGGCGGCATTCACACCATAGGCGCGCACCGCTTCCTCACTGAGATCGCCGGGGCCGCTGGGCGATGCGGTGAACCCGCCGCCCTCACCGCTGACGACCACACCACCACCATCCCCCGCCGGATCGCCTGTGGCATCGCCCAGAGCGCTGCCGCCGTCACCACTGCCGGAAAGTTCGTTGACTGCGCGCCACACATTCACCACCGGCACACGCGCCTCGTTGGCGACTTGGATGATCACTTCATTGATGCCAATCAGACGTTCATTGTCGCTCGCCTCAAGCGGCGGCACTGTGATCAGCACGGGGATCACGCCACGCTCTGCCGCAATCTGCACAATCTCATTGAGTGAAGCCCGGAACGTGCCCAGGTTGGTGCCGCTTTGCGCGTCATGATACCCCACACTCACGAGCAGCACAGCCGGTTGCGTGATCCGCAAGGCGCAGGTGATTGGGGCTTCACCTTCCTGGCAGCGCGCCGGGTCAGCGTTGAACGGCGCAAGAATATCCTGGGCCGTCCAATTGGCCGCTTGCGCCACGCTTTCCTGATTAAAACTCGTCCGGCCCCCCAGATCGGCGCGATTGTACCAATCGATGATCGTCTGCAAATCGGCGTTGCCACCCAGGCGGAACTCGCCCGTCGCGAACGGCGTCAGCACGCCGGCGCGCTGCAGCACGTCATCGCCTGCCCACGCGAAGACCTGTGCACGGTTGCCCCGTTCCAGCCCGCTTTCATAGACCCCCCGCAGTCGTTCGCGGTTGAATGCTGGTACCACTGGCGCAGCGTTCAACGATCCAGGCTCGATCTGGCCGGGCAACTCCGGTGGTACTTCCTCGATTCTACCGATCACCTCAATTTGGGTTGATGTCTCATCAGTGCTGATACCATCTGCGCCGACGACGGTGAGCGTCACCGTGTAAACGCCACCTTCAACGTATGTGTGAACGGGACTCGCCTGGTCACTGGCGGCCCCATCGCCGAAACTCCAGCGATAGGTGGCGACCGGCCCACTGGACTCGTTGACAAATTCGACCGTCAGCGCCCGATCTTCCCTGACGATGGGCGTGAACGCGGCGCTCAATCCCTCACTGACGCTGATTTCCTGGGTAGATGCATCTGAGGTACCATCCGCCCCACTGACCGTCAGCGTCACCGTGTAGCTGCCCCCACGCTCGTAGCG
>JAADYY010000574.1 GCA_010092805.1 Chloroflexota bacterium
CCCAACGCGCTTGCTCACCCGATGCACGTGCGTATCCACCGGCATCACTGGCTTGCTAAAGCAGAACAGCAGTACCAGCGACGCCGTCTTGATGCCGACGCCCGGCAGTTTCGTCAGCCAGGCCATGCCATCCTCCACCGACAGATCGGCCAGAAAATCGATGTTGGCTGCACCGCGCTCCTCGATGATTTGCCGCAGCGTCGCCTGAATGTTTGGGGCTTTGGCCTCTGGGAAAGTCGCGGGCGCAATTGCAGCGATCAGGTCTGCGGTCGGTGCATCACGGATCGCTTCCCACGATCCGAACCGCGCCCACATCTGCTGATACGCCTGCGCTTCATTGCGCCAGGTTGTGCGGTGCGACAGCATCGTCGAGATCAGCTCGTGCATCGGTGCGCGGCGCGGCTTGAGTTCACGCGCGCCGTACTGCTGGGTCAGCCGCTGGTACACTTCAGATGTTTTTGCGTGCAGATCGGTATCAGCCGTCATGGGGCGGGTCGCCATCCCGGTAATTTGCACAGGGGTCTCATGCTGCTCTGCCTCAGTTTGCTACAATCATCAGCGGTGTGTCAGTTGTACCCAACAAGGTAACAACGTGCGAGTGCGTTTAATCAGAAAATCAGAGAGAGACATTCATGGAACAGATTGCTGTATTGACCAGCGGCGGTGACGCCCCCGGCATGAACGCCGCGATTCGCGCGGTGGTGCGCATGGGGCTGCACCTCGGCTGCGAGGTTTACGGGGTGCGCGATGGCTACGACGGTTTGATCAATGGCAAAATGACCGCGCTGAGTTTGCGCGCGGTGGGCGGGATCATTCAGCAGGGTGGTACGGTGCTCGGCAGCGCCCGCAGCGCCGAATTCCGCGAGGCTGCGGGCCGCCAAAAAGCGCTCGATGAGCTAAGCAAGCGTGGCATCGAAGGGCTGATCGTCATCGGCGGCAACGGATCTCAAGCCGGGGGCAATGCGCTCTACGAGATGGGCTTCCCGGTGATGGGTGTCGCTTCGACCATCGACAACGATCTGATCGGTTCAGACATCACGATTGGGGTGGATACCGCGTTGAACATCGCCCTCGAAGCGATTGATCGGCTGAAGGTGACGGCGGCATCACACCGGCGCGCATTTCTCGTCGAGGTGATGGGCCGTGACTGCGGCTACCTGGCGATGATGGCCGGGATCGCGGGTGGGGCCGAGGCGATCACGATCCCGGAGGTTGAGACGCAGCCTGAGGCGTTGCTCGCGACGCTGGAGGCGGCTTATGCACGCGGCAAAACCAACGGCTTGATCGTCGTGGCGGAAGGCGCAAAGCACGATGCTGAGGAACTGCTCCGTTACTTCCGTGCTCATCAGGAACGTGTTGGCTACGAACTGCGTGCAACGATCCTGGGCCATGTGCAGCGCGGCGGTGCGCCCGGTGCATTTGATCGATTACTGGCGACACGTTTAGCGGCCACCGCGACCGAACGCCTCTACAACGGTGAACAAGGGGCACTGGTCGGCCAGCTCAACGGCACCATCACCAGCACCCCGTATACTGACGTGGTTGGACGCACCAAGTCGGTCGATCTCGATTTGTTCACGCTGGCCGATGTGCTGGCGCAGTGATCAAATCGGGATCGTCCGGCTCAGCGGGTCAGCAAAGACGCCGCCTCACGATCAACGAGCCATTGCAACTGACCATCGCTTGGCTTGATGATCTGAGATGGGTACACATCGGGCTGTTCCTCGCCCTCTAGCACCTGCTTGAGGGTTTCGGCCTTGTCTTCACCAGCCACCACAAACATCACGCGCGTGGCGGCGTTGAGCGCGACCGGCGTGAGCGTGATGCGCCAGGTGTCCATCGACTCAACGTGGTGGGCAACGACCCAACGTTCCTGCTGGTGAATGGCGGCGGTACCCGGAAACAATGAGGCGGTGTGGCCGTCTTTGCCCATCCCCAGCAGCACCAGATCAAAGCGCGCGCGCTCAACACCCATGCGTGTTTTGAAGAAATCGCGCAGTAGTGCTTCGTAGTCGTCGGCAGCGGCTTGCGGTTCCAGCTCGCCTTTGATGCGATGGATGTTCTGCAACGGCACCCGCACATGATCCAGCAGAGTTTCGCGGGCCATACGCGCGTTGTTGTCATGATGATCGGGGGGAACCGTGCGCTCGTCCCCCCAGAAAAACTGGACAAAATGCCAATCAATGGTGTTGGCGAAATCCCGCGCCAACAGATCATAGGTGTTTTTGGGGGTGCTGCCGCCCGCCAATGCGACGACGAAGCGACCGCGCGCAGCAATTGCCTGCTCCGCAAGATCGCGGAATTGCTGCGCCACCGTCAGCGCCAGAGTCATCGGCGTATCGTATACCCTGACATCGGCCATGTCAGTGATCCCCGCAGCCTGTTCGCCAGACCCGCCCATCGTCGGCCAGCAGAATCTCGGCTTCTTCTGGCCCCCAGCTCCCCGGTGCATAGCCGACCAGCGGCGGTGCCTGCGGCGACTCCCAGCCGCTGAGAATGCCATCGACCAGTTTCCAGGAGAGCGCGATCTCATCTTCGCGGGTGAAGAGCGCCGCATCACCCAGCAGCGCATCGAGCAGCAACCGCTCATAAGCATCGGGCAGCGTAGTCCCGGCGAACGACGAACTGTAGTGGAACTCCATATCCACCGACTGCGCCTCGCCGATGGCACCAGGGACTTTCGTCTCGAACTTGAGGTGCATCCCTTCGTCGGGTTGGATGCACAGCGAGAGGATGTTGGGGGCCAACTTGCCGGAACGCTGCGCTCCGTTGAACAACAGTGTGGGCGGGCGGCGGAACTGGATTACGATCTCGCTGGCTTTGCGCGCCAACGCTTTCCCCGACCGCAGATAGAACGGGACATCCTGCCAGCGCCAGTTATCCACATACAGCTTGAACGCGGCGTAGGTGGGCGTCTGCGACTCCGGCGCGACACCCGGCGTGCCACAATAGCCGTCGTACTGCGCGCGCACGGTATCTGTGGCGGCAACGGGGCGAATGGCGCTGAGGACTTTGACTTTCTCATTGCGCAGATCATCGGCTTGCAGTGAGACCGGCGGCTCAATGGCAACCAGCGACAGCAATTGCAGCAGGTGATTCTGGAACATATCGCGCATCACGCCCGCCTGATCATAGTACCCAGCCCGCTGCGCAACATCGAGGTCTTCGATAACGGTGATTTGCACGTTATCGACGTAGTTGCGGTTCCACACCGGCTCGAAGATGGTGTTGGCGAAACGGAAAAAGAGGATGTTCTGTACCGTCTCCTTGCCCAGGTAGTGATCGATGCGGTAGATCTGCCGCTCGTTGAACGCCGACTGAATTGCTTTGTTGAGTGCGGTCGCGGTCGCCAGGTCGTAGCCAAATGGCTTTTCGATGACGAGCCGCCGCCAGCCCCCGCTCTCCTCGGTGTTCATGCTCAGCCCATGCAGATGGCCAACGACCTTGTCATAGAAATCGGGCGCGGTCGCCAAATAATAAAGACGATCAGCGTTGTCGGCTTCTTGGTCGTACAAGAATGACTGGAGCGTGGCAAAATCATCGCGTTCGGTCAGGTTACCGCGCACGTAGAAGATCCGCTGCGAGAACGTCTCCCAATCGGCTTCGGCAAAAGCACCCTTGGCGGCTTTTTCCAGGCTTTCGCGCAGCAGCCCGCGAAACTGCTCATGATCATATGGGCGGCGGGCAAAGCCGACGATCTGGATGTTTTCGGGCAGCCGCTGTTTGATAAATAAGTTGAACAGTGCCGGGATCAGCTTGCGGTGCGTCAGGTCGCCTGATGCGCCAAAGATCACGATACTGGTCGTCACATCGCTGATTTGGGCCTGGCTCATGATTACTCCTTAGTCTTGATTGCGTGACCGCCGAATTGGTTGCGCATGGCGGCCAGCAGCTTGGCAGCGTAGCTGTTATCTTGACGGCTGACAAAACGCATCATCAACGAAAGGCTGATCACCGGGGCGGGCACGTCCAGGTCAATCGACTCGTTGACTGTCCAGCGGCCTTCGCCACTGTCGGCGACCCAGGGGGACACCGAGTTCAATTCGGGGTCTTCGGCGAGCGCGGCGGCGGTTAAGTCGAGGAGCCACGAGCGCACCACACTACCGTGACGCCACACCTCGGCGATACGCTGAACGTCGAGTTCGAGTTCAGTCTTCGCCTTCATGATGTTGAAACCTTCCGCGTAGGCTTGCATCATACCGTACTCGACACCGTTGTGCACCATCTTGACGAAATGCCCGGCCCCACTCGGCCCCATGTACCCCCAACCGAGATCCGGCGCTGGTGCCAGCGTCTCGAAGATCGGGCGCAGGCGTTCAACAACCGCCGCGTCACCGCCGATCATCAGGCTGTAACCTTCACGCAGGCCCCACACACCGCCGCTCGTGCCCACATCGATGAAATGCAGCCCGCGTTCCCTGACCATTTCGGCGCGGCGCACGGTGTCTTTGTAATTGGTGTTGCCGCCATCAATGATCACATCATCGGCATCCAGCAAATCCATCAATTTGAGCACCGTCGACTCGGTCGGTTCGCCTGCTGGAACCATGACCCACACCGCGCGTGGGGTAGCCAGTTTGCTGACCAGATCCTCCACCGACTCTGAGGGGATTGCACCTGCCGCCGCCGCCGCTTGCACCGGGCCAGGGCTGCGATTGAACACCACCATCTGATGCCCGCCCCGCAGCAGACGGAGGTTCATGTTGGCCCCCATCTTCCCCAGGCCAATCAGTCCGAGTTGCATTGTCTTCTCCTTAACTCGCTGGGATCATTCTCGGCACGGTTGATTATTGCGCAGCCAGGCCGCAATCACCACCCGCGCAATCCTCTGTAATGATGGGTATTATTACAGCATTGTCGCTCGGCGTGATTTATGGCAGAATCGCAGTCACGGACATTAACGTATCAGGCATTTCTTTCCACACCCTTACCATGTCCTCGCTCAACACCCAGGGCATTTCGGTAAATCATAGGGAGCACATCATGCAAAATGCCAGTAGTTTCACGTCGACCACCACCGACGTGCTCGCGGCCTCGCATTCGGGCCTCGATGCCATCTTCGCGCCCAAAAATGTCGCTGTCATCGGTGCCACCGAGCGACCGGGCAGCGTTGGGCGAACCATCCTATGGAATCTGATCAGCAATCCATTCGGCGGGGCTGTGTTCCCCGTGAACCCAGGGCGCAGCAACGTGCTGGGCATCCGCGCGTACCCGAATATCGCCGCTGTCCCAGAGCAGGTTGATTTGGCCGTGGTGGTGACACCCGCGCATACCGTCCCCGGCGTGATCAAAGAGTGTGTTGATGTCGGCATCACCGGCGCAATCATCATCTCGGCAGGCTTCAAGGAGCGCGGCCCCGAAGGCGTTGCGTTGGAAGCGGAGATCGCAGCGACAGCGCAGCGCGGCAACATGCGGATCATCGGCCCCAACTGTCTGGGGGTGATGCGGCCCCTCTCTGGCCTCAACGCCACCTTCGCCAGCGCGATGGCACGCCCCGGCAACGTCGGGTTTATCAGCCAGAGCGGCGCGTTGTGTACCTCGGTGCTCGACTGGAGCTTCAAGGAAAACGTTGGGTTTAGCGCGTTCATCTCTGTTGGCTCGATGCTCGATGTGGGCTGGGGCGATCTGATCGACTACCTGGGCCAAGACCCAAACACCCACAGCATCGTGATCTACATGGAGTCGGTGGGGGATGCGCGGTCGTTCCTTTCGGCATCGCGGGAAGTCGCGCTCAAAAAGCCGATCATCGTTATCAAAGCCGGGCGCACCGAAGCCGCTGCGCAAGCCGCCGCCTCGCATACAGGTTCGCTGACGGGCAGCGATGAGGTACTGGAGGCCGCGTTCCGGCGTGTGGGGGTGCTGCGCGTCGAACGCATCGCCGATGTTTTCTACATGGCGGAGGTGCTCGCGAAGCAGCCGCGCCCGCGCGGCCCCCGGCTGACGATCATCACCAACGCAGGCGGCCCCGGCGTGCTCGCCACCGACTCGCTGATTTCCGGCGGCGGCGAATTGGCACCGCTCTCGGATGAAACGCTCGCCGGACTGAACGAGATCCTGCCCGCACATTGGAGTCATGGCAACCCGGTTGATGTGCTGGGGGATGCCGGGCCGGAACTCTACGCCAAATCCATCGAAGCTGCCGCTAAAGATCCCAACAGCGACGGGTTGTTGGTCATTTTGACCCCACAGGCGATGTCCGACCCGACGCGCACCGCCGAACTGATGCGGAATCATGCGCAGATCGAGGGCAAGCCGGTGCTGGCCAGTTGGATGGGCGGCCCGGATATTGCTGCGGGCGAAACGATTCTTAACCGGGCTGGTGTGCCGACATTCGCATTCCCAGATACGGCGACGCGGATGTTCAATTATATGTGGCGCTTTTCGGAAAACCTGCGCACCATTTACGAGACGCCCAATCTACCGGTGGATTCGTCGCAGTCCGCGCCAGATCGCGAGGTGGTGCGCGCCATCATTGACCAGGTGCGCGCGTCCGGGCGGACGATTTTGACCGAATACGAGTCCAAGCAGGTGCTGGCCGCCTATCATATCTCGACCGTGCCGACCTTGATCGCCGCAACCGCCGAAGATGCCGTCGGTGCTGCTGACCAGATCGGCTACCCGGTGGTACTCAAGCTCAATTCAGAGACAATCACCCATAAGACCGATGTTGGCGGCGTGATTCTCAATTTGCCTAACGCGGGCACCGTGCGTGACGCCTTCACGCGCGTAGAGGCTGCCGTCACGGAGCGGGCGGGCGCGGAACATTTCCAGGGGGTGACCGTTCAGCCGATGGTGCGCCTGGACGGCTATGAACTGATCATCGGCAGCAGCATCGACCCACAGTTTGGCCCGGTGCTGTTGTTCGGGACGGGTGGCTCGCTGGTGGAAGTCTTCAAAGATCGCGCGCTGGGGCTGCCGCCGCTCAACACAACGCTGGCGCGGCGCATGATGGAACAGACGCGCATTTACGAGGCGCTGCACGGGGTGCGCGGGCGTCCGCCCGTCGATTTGGCGGCGTTGGAAATGCTGATGGTGCGCTTCAGCCAGTTGGTCGTGGAACAGCCCTGGATCAAAGAGATCGACATTAACCCGCTGCTGGCCTCGCCAGATCAACTGCTGGCGTTGGATGCGCGCGTTGTGCTGCATGACCCGACCATGACTGCCGATCAACTGCCACGCCCGGCCATCCGCCCCTACCCGATCCAGTATGTGCAGGATTGGACATCCAAAGGCGGTACACCCGTGAAGTTCCGGCCTATCCTGCCAGAAGATGAGCCGCTGATCGCACGCTTTCACGAGACGCTATCTGAGCGCAGCGTATTTATGCGCTACTTGAAAGAGATGAACCTCTCGCAGCGGGTGGGGCATGAGCGGCTGTCGCGGCTGTCATTCATCGACTACGACCGCGAAATCGCGCTGGTCGCTGAGCGCCGCGATCCGCAGACTAGTGACCCCGAAATCATGGGGGTGGCGCGCCTGACAAAGATTGGGGCGACGCGGCAAGCCGAGTTTGCAATCCTGGTGAACGACCGCTTTCAGCATCAAGGGTTGGGCACCGAACTGATGCGGCGGCTGCTGCAAATGGCCCGCGATGAACAGATGAAAACCCTGTTCGGCAACGTGCTCGACGAGAACGTCGAGATGCAGCAGCTCGTACAAAAGCTCGGCTTCACCCTTCATCCAACGGAACGCGAGCACATTCTGCGCGCCACTATGGATCTGTAATCTGCGCGGACAGCATTTCGGGGGACAGCCGCTGCTTCCCACGCACGGCCCCCCGGTATTCGGCGTGATCGTTGAGGTGCGTATGCAACCGCCACTCATTGCCATTGGGCAACCGGCGGTAGCACACCTCAGCGATCACCCGCTGGACGATCAACATCCCCCATCCGCGTTCCCGCACATCGCACGGATTGTATGCAGTGCTGTGATCGGGGGGTGTGTACGCATTGGGCGCGCTGTCGCGGATGAGAAACGTCAAATGCCCGCGCTGCCGGCTGATGGTCAGCGTAATGTGCCCCATCGCGCCGGCATAGGCGTGCTCGACGATGTTGGCGCACAATTCATGAATTGCCAAAATGAGTTCACGGCGCTGGCGGTCTGGCATTGCCGGCAGCGTGGACTCGATAAACGCGCCAATCTGCTCGAGCGATTCCAGCCGCGCTGGAACTATCAACCGACGCTCCATCTTCACAACGCCCCATCACGCTGAGCCGAACGATCTGATTACGTGGGCCACCAACAGCGTCTGATCATCTGTGGGTGGGTGGCCGCCGCGCTGCTGTTTTGCCGCCGCAGCCACCGCCACAGCTACCGCTTGCGCGGCTGCTGGCTGCAATTCATCGACGATGTGGGTCGGCACCGCGTTGCGCAAATCGTCGGCGAGGCCATTGCTATGCACAATAACGAAGTCGTGTGGTGCCAGTGTGGCGGTCTGCGTCTCTGGGGTGATCTCTGGCTGCACGCCGAGCGGGGGCACGGTCGCTGGCCAGCGCTGCCATGTGCCCTTCAACCGCAGCAGCGTCGGCGGGTGACCCGCGCTGGCGTGCTCCACCGCCCCAGTGGTTCCGTCTATGGTGAACACAGCGGCTGTCGCCAACAGCATGGCATCGGTGTAGTGCGGGTAAACCTCCGCGTTGATACTGCGCAGGGTTTCGCTTGGCGTTACCCCCAACCGCAGCGCCATTTTGATCGCAGTATGCAGCGTGAGGGCCGCCAACGCCGCCGTCATGCCCCTGCCCGCCACATCGCTCATGAAGCAGGCCAACCGCCCAGACGGCTGCATCACCCAGCCCCACGCATCACTGCCGACACCATCGGCGGGCTGGTGATCCGCCGCAATCTCCACATTGGGCAGATCCGGCGGCGCGTCTGGCCGGAGCATCCGCTGTGTCAGCGCCCAGGATTGCGCGAGGGTCGCCTGTGTCCGCTTCAACTCGGTCTCGAGCTGCGCCGCACGCTCGCTTGCCGCTTCTAGTGTCGTGCGCATTGGTACCCATCCATAAAATTATTCAGCATGCTAAACACCCCTCAAGCATCAGCTAAAATTAGATTAGCATACTTGCATCAAACCATTGTGATAAGCTTTTGTGTAGATGAACATCGGGCTATTTGTGTGAAATTTTCGTGAAATCATGCGTGTAAGAAGAGTTTAATCTGAACGACAAAATCTCTTAAACTCAGGCATAAACAATCGTTTGGCACAAATCGTCGGATTTGTGTTTTAAGAGCCTTACTGTCGCAAGATCTCACAACAGGAGTTTTAACCATGCAGACACGCTTTTTCTTCGCGATTGTGATTGCGTTGCTGGTAGCGGGCATGATCGCCCCGGCTGCCGCACAAGATGAAACCATTAGCTTGAATCTGCTGGGTACGTATGCCACCGGTCTGTTTGACGAGGGCGCGGCGGAAATCGTCGCTCACGACCCGGAAACGCAGGTGCTGTTCATCACCAATGCCGATGCCGACACCCTCGACATCCTCGACATCAGCGACCCGACCGTGCCGAGCTTGGTGCGGACGATTGAGCTGGAACCGTACGGCGCGGGCGTCAACAGCGTCGCGATTGCCGACGGCATCGTTGCAGCGGCGGTCGAGAACGAAGCCGTTGATGGCGCGGGCACGGTCGTCTTCTTCGACACAGCGGGTGAATTCATCAGCCAGGTGACCGTTGGCGTACTGCCGGACATGGTCACCTTCACGCCAGATGGTCAGCGTGTGTTGACCGCCAACGAAGGCCAGCCGTCGGATGACTACAGCATCGACCCGGAAGGCTCGGTGAGCATCATCGATATTTCGGGCGGTGTGGCCGATCTCACGCAGGATGCGGTGAGCACCGCGACCTTCACCGACTTCACCATCGATGACATCGACCCGGCCATCCGCATCTTCGGCCCGAACGCGACCGGCGCGCAGGATCTGGAGCCGGAATACGTCGCTGTGACGCCGGATTCGAGCACGGCGTATGTGGTGCTCCAGGAGAACAACGCGCTGGCGGTGGTCGATATTGAAACCGCGACGGTCGCGGCGCTGGTGCCGCTGGGCTTCAAGGATCACAGCATTGAGGGCAACGGCCTCGACGCCAGCAATGATGATGACGCCATCAACATCGCCACCTACCCGGTGCTGGGCATGTATCAGCCGGATGCTATCGCTGCGTTTGAGGTGGACGGTGAAGTCTTCTTGGTCACCGCCAACGAAGGCGACGCCCGCGATTACGACACCTTCTCCGAAGAAGTCGATGCTGCCGACCTCACCCTCGACGAAGACGCTTTCCCGAACGCGGACGCGCTGCTCGCTGATGCCGCGATGGGGCCGCTGACGCTCACCAATACGCTGGGCGATGACGACGGCGACGGTGCCTTCGAAACGCTGTACGCCTATGGCGCGCGTTCCTTCTCCGTGTGGGGTGCCGACGGCACGCTGATCTTCGACAGCGGCGATCAGTTCGAGCAAATCACGGCAGAGCGCCTCCCTGAGGACTTCAACAGCACCAACGATGAGAACAACTCGTTTGACGACCGCAGCGACAACAAAGGCCCTGAGCCGGAAGGCCTGACTGTTGGTATGATCGATGGTGCGCTGTATGTGTTCGTCGGTCTGGAACGCATTGGCGGCGTGATGATCTACAATATCACCGACCCGACCGCGCCGGTTTTCGTTGATTACGTCAACAACCGCGACTTCGCTGGCAACGCCGAGGAAGGCACAGCGGGCGATCTGGGGCCGGAAGGGCTGATCTTCATCACCGCCGAGGACAGCCCAATTGATGCGCCGCTGTTGGTCGTGACCAACGAGGTGAGCGGCACCACCAGCATCTACGAAATCACACCCGGCATGTAACAGCGCCGCCAATTAAATTGCATTAACGCAGCGCCGCCGTGTGATCGACTGTTCGCGGCGGCGTTGTTTGTTTTTTGTTAAAGAATGCATCATCTCACATCAAATCCTCTTGTTGAACAAATGTTCATCTGGTAAAGTTGAGCACTGAAGCCGTCACAAAGTTGTCACACTGGGGCGGCAGCTTTCGCACATGCAGATGTGAAGGTTGTAAATAAATCCCGATGGGGCGTTCAATTGCTAACCGCTTTCTTTCGTTTGCGTGCGGGTTGATGCTCGTCGGCGTCGGCTTGGTGAGCGCGCAGCCCGCGCCCAAGCCCTTCGACCTGCCCACCGCACTCCCCCCCGGCCCCTCCACGTGGCTCTTAGGTCAATCCTATGGCAATACTATCGGTGCCTTCCTGCGCGGTGATGATTGGTACAGTGCGGGGCAGCGGCTGCACTTCGGCATTGATCTGTCGATGCCATGCGGGACGCCGCTCGTGGCGGTCGCTGACGGCGAGGTGATGTTCGTTGATGACATGGGCTTCGGAGCCGGGCCGCACAATCTACTGCTCCGGCATGCTGAAGCCGAACGAGTGACACTTTACGGTCATTTGCTGGAGCGTCCGCTGTTGGTGCCGGGGCAGCATGTGCAGCGCGGTGAGGTCGTCGGTCTTTCCGGCGACCCAGACGGCACTTGCGACTCGCGCCCCCATCTCCACTTTGAGGTGCGTGCCCTCAACTACTTCACGGCGTACAACCCGGTCGATTACATCGAGGCCAACTGGCACGCCCTCGCCGCGATTGGGTCGTTCAGCTACCCCATGTTTCAGCAAGATCTGGAGAACGCCCGCCGCTGGCTCAGCCTTGATGATCAGCCGCCAGTCGCCTTCGGTGGGGCGGCACTCAACCGTTACGCTGCCCCCCACCCTGATCTGCGGCATGGGGCAGCACCACAGGTCGCGCCGCCGCTGCGCTCAGTTGCGCCGCCGCCACCCGACTCGGTGTGGCAGTTCCAGCCAATCGCGTTCAGCGGCTGCTGCGCCAACGCCACATGGCACCCGTCGGATCCAGGCCGCATCCTGTTGATTGATGGCACGCCAAACCAACGCGCGACCGCGCTTGCATGGACGCCCAGCGCCGATAACCCCATCAGCGTGATGGGGCAGGCACCAATGCCGCGCCTTTCCGCCGATGGCAGCCATCAGTTGGTGACGGCCAACGGCCAAACGACCATCCGCCGCTTGGCGGACAACACCGAATGGACGGTGGCCGCAGGCGGTGTGCCGCCAGCGCTCAACCTCGATAACACACGGTTGCTGTGGCAGGTCGCCAGCCAGGTGACGCTGCCGGGCGAAGCCGCGCCGCTTGTCGAAATTTGGACGAGTGCCGCCGACGGCTCAAATCCACGACAGATCACCGCACAGCCGCGCGCCGCCGCGTATTGGCTCGACGCCCACCGTGTGCTGGTCAGCTCACGAACGGGCATTCGCACCACACTGATCATCTTCGATCTCGCCAACGATGATGCGTTCGTGTTGGGGGTGTGGGATTGGTTGCGCGAATTGACAATTGCGCCGGGTGGTGGGCGGTTGATGCTTTACACTGTCTATGCGGAGGATCCGGCAGCAAACGGCATCCATACGATCACGACACAGACTGGCGCACAGCAGCAAACGCTACCCTGGTTTGGTGCATGGCGGTGGCGCGACGCCGACAGCGTTTACTACCTGCCGTTTGACCCGAGCGCGCCGCTTCACACGCTGGCGTATTATCACATCCCAACAGGCGAGAGTCGCTTGCTGACTGATCCGGCGACGCAGCCGTTCCAGGTTGCCAATGGGGATTGGGCAGTCTCGCCGGACGGCCAGCAGGTCGTGTTCTGGAACGCGGCAGATCTCACGACATGGCTGCTCACGCCCACCGGGCGGTAGCGTGGCGGTCGCGCTTCGGATGCAAGCATTGATCATCGGAGCGCATAGGACTTGTAGGCTAATTTTGACAATACCCTAACAATCCGCTTGACGAGGTGAAACACCTGCTATATGTTTGTAATTGCGCCAAGTTCAAGTTGTCATATTAATTTTGACAACAGGCCACTCAACTAATTGCGGGGTTTGTCCCCCGCTTACGCGAAGCACACAGCCATCCCTGGCTCTATCTTGTGGGACAACGAGATGATCGAGCAGGAACACATCCTCACACAGGGCATCACCGAATCGCTCGGCATTCAGGGTTGGAACCACCTTGATCCGATCTTGTTAGCCGCGCTTGCCACCGAAGCCCCGCTGCTTCTCATTGGGCCGCATGGCACCGCAAAGTCGTTGTTGGTAGAAAAGGTTGCGACGGCGCTCAGCCTCTCCCTGCGGCATTACAACGCTTCCCTGATCAACTACGATGATCTGGTCGGCATCCCCCTTCCCGAAGAGGGTGCAGACCGCCTGCAGTTTATCACGACACCCGGCGCTATTTGGGAAGCCGAGTTCGTTTTCTTCGATGAGATCTCACGCTGCCGCCCCGATCTCCAAAACAAGATGTTCCCCATTGTTCACGAACGCCGGGTCGCTGGCATCCAACTCGCTCAGTTGCAGCATCGTTGGGCAGCTATGAACCCACCTGCACCAGAAGACCCGGATGTCACTTCCGGGGATTATTATCTTGGCTCGGAGCCGCTGGACGCCGCGCTTGTGGATCGGTTCCCGTTTGTGGTGCCTGTCCCCGGCTGGAAGCAGCTCTCCAAAGCCGACCGGCGACGGTTGGTGACACGTGCCCCGCAAGCCGTCGAATACCCGGAGCGAGCCGCGCCCTCGCTGCCCCATCTGGTCGAGCGGTGCGCGCGCTTGCTGCCCTCGCTAGAGGAAGAACTGCGCGATTGGCTGACGGATTACATCGTCAGCGTGATCGATCTGCTGGAACAGGCACGCATCCCGGAAAGCCCGCGCCGCGCCTACATGCTGGCCCGTTCGCTGGTGGCTGTCCACGCCGCACGGATGGTCTTGGAGGGCGACGACGCAGATTTGGAGTACAGCGCCGAACTCACCCTGACCTTTGGGCTGCCCCAGAACGCTTCGGAGGTGCCCCCGTCACGCGCGACCATCATCGCCATCCATCGGCAAGCCTGGGAGATTTCCAGCCTCGCCGAGGACGATTCCTGGCGTCAGGTGCTTGAAGAGCTGGATGCGGTCAAACGGATCGTGTTGGCTGACCAGCTTGATTTGTCTGACGCGGATGTCTCGCGGCTGATCACGCAAGCGCTGGGCACCGAGCCATCCGACGCGCGCCGCATCGGTTTGGCGACGGCCATCTTCATGGCTTTCCGCGACCGCCGCGAACTGACGCCGTCTGCCTGGGAACCGCTGGTGCAGTTTGTCACGCGTGTGCTGGAACCGCGCACCATGACCGCGAACCTGCGGCCCGGCCCCATCACCGATGTGTGGAACGAAATCAGCAGTTGGATGCCGACGCTTGAAGAGGCGAATTCGCTGCTGGTGCGGCTGGAGCGCAATTATGTGCTCAGCGGCTTCCCTGATCTGTGGATGCGCTTCGATTGGAAGGAAGCGCTCGAACAGTTCCGCGCAGATCTGACGCTGTTTAACGTCGCGGGGAAGTGATATTTGCCTTGCGCGCTCAGATCACGCCAAGCGGCGCAACCGTAAGGATTTAATTTCACATGAGCAAACAACTTCCACGACTCGGATCCAACCAGCAGCAACAACCGAGCCGCCAGCCACCACCACCGATACCCCGTCGCTCGCCGCCCGGTGGGCTGCCAACGCCAGCAGGCACCCGCTCCAACGCAAACGCGCCTGCGCAACGTCCGCCCGCGCCTCCCGGCGGCCTGGGCGCGCGCCTCGGTTCACGGGCAACTTGGGAGATCATCGGGTTGGCAGATGTGGTCACCTACTTTGACTTAAACAGCATCGCGCCTGCCGTCGGCAGCTTACTTGGCCTGGGCACGGGCACGACTGCCGAACACATCATCGCGGCACTGGAAAACGACAAGGCCAAAGCCGACGCCCTCAAGGAGCAGTTGGACTCCGCATGGCAAGCATTCAACTTCACGGGGGCGATGCTTGTCTATGACTGGCAAACCGAAAGCAAAAACGCCTTGAACGCCCGTCTCGAAGCGCTCAAAGCCCCTTCCAAGTATGTGCAAGCCGATGAGCCGCTGTTGGTGCTCAATGTGCTGGCGCGAGCGCGCTCATCTTTGCTGATGGTGCAGTCGCCGTTGGCGCTGGAAAAACCATTTCTCAACCGGCTTCTCATCGCCGACGATCCTCGCTTGGAAACACTGGTGCGCCAGCAGCCACATCAGGAGATCCCCTTTTATGAACCGCAGGAGTTGGAGTTGGAAGATGAGGATGAGTCTCCGTAGCCGCCACAGCGGAAGCGCTACCCTATGAGCACCCCGCCCGCGAAACTGATCATTAACAAGCGCGACGACAGCGCGGTGCTGATCGCGCGATTGGTTGCGTGCTTGCCCGCGGCCACTTTCGAGATGGAAACGTTGTGTCGCTTGGCTGGGATCAAAGTCAGCCGGCAGATTCCGTCAGCCGCGGTCGAATGCGTCTTTCGACCACGGCTGCTGCTCAACCCCGATTTTGTTGAGAAGTACTGCCTGCGCGACGAGCATCTCTTCTTGCTGGTGATGCACGAGTTGTGGCACATCATCCTGGCGCACACGAATCTTTACCCGCGCGCGACGCTGGCCAACAACATCGCCTTCGACGCGATCATCAATGCGGGGTTGGCGCACCAATTCCGGGAGCCAGAATATCGCGGCTTTTTCGAGGAACTCAACGCCGCCGACGAGTTCCCTGGCTGCCTGCTGCGCCCGCCGGAAGGCTGGCCCGCCAACCCGCAGTATCCAGATGTGGGGCCACCGGGCACACGCGCGATCCTGGAGCGGTTGTACCCGCCGGCACCCAGCCGTAAGCGTGTTGCGGTGCCGCTTTACGAAGAAATCCTCAACCTGCTGCGTGACTACATTAAAGAGAAAATCGCCAACGGTGAGGTGATCATCGAGCCGATGCTGATCGGCGATCACGACGACCCCAGCCGCGACGCCCAGGCGCTCGATGATCCATTTATGAAGGAAGTCATCCGGCGGGTGAGCAGTTCGTGGCCGCCCCCCCCGTTCGCCATCAGCCGACAACGTGGGCTGGGCAGCAGCCGCAGCGATTGGTTCAGCACCATTGGCCCCTCTACGGAGGAGACGCGCCGCGCGTTTTCGCGGGTGCTCCAGCGCACCCTGGGGCCGCAGCGCGGTAACCAACGCCGCCGTGCGCGCTCGCCGATCCCTGGCATGAGCGGGACGCATGTCATGCCAAACCCGCGTGATCGTTTGGCCTCAGCGCGGCAGGTCCTCGGCGTGCAAGGTGTGCTGTGGGGCCAGCCGGGCGTTGTGACGGCCAGGATGCCGGAACGCCCCAGCCGCACCAACATCTACCTCGATGTCTCCGGGTCAATGAACCAGGTGCTGCCCTACCTGATTGGGCTGCTGCTGCCGTATGTCGCCAAAGGTCAAGCGGCGGTCTTCCAATTCTCAACTGTCGTTGAACCGCTGCCGTTCGACCAGCTCAA
>JAADYY010000575.1 GCA_010092805.1 Chloroflexota bacterium
GCTAAAGCCCTAACCAGGTCAGGGGGCCGAGGTCGGCTGGCCCGCCCCATCGTCCGGGTTCGGCAGTTCGTCCGGCGACGGCGTCGTATGCGTTTGCAGCCTGCGCACATATTCCTGGATGAAGCCGCCGGAATTGGTCGCGATCAGCACGCCGGAGATCTTGTTGACGATCAGCTCGCCGAAGTGATTCATCACCCGGTCGATCTGATCCTGCACGACGACCATCAGCTCATCCCACTTGATGTCGCCGGGCAGTTCCGGCTCGCGCATCGAGCGCCAGCTTTGCAGATAATCCATCACTGGCTCGATGGACGGGAACACAAAGGCGCTCGGCAGGTCGTGGCGCACAACGGCGTAAAACTGCCGCGCCAGCAGCGGCACCCCGCTTTCCAGCGAGAAGGGGTTGTTCGGCACCTGGTTATAGACGTGACCGGGAGCGCTCAGGAGAATCAGCGCGCGGCGGAACAACGCCTGAAACTCCGGCATGGTATGCTGGCTGTTGGTCGCGGTCACCAGCAGACCGTCCGGCTTGAGCACCCGGCGGCATTCGCTGATGGCTTGCTCAATATTCGGCACGTGATACAGCACATGGTTCGCCATGACCACGTCGAACGTCTCATCCGGGAACGGCAGGTGTTCGGCATCCGCGACGGCGAGCGTTGCTGGCGCGCGATGCGTTTTCAGGATGCCCGCTGATTTATCGAAGCCATAATACTTGACATCCGGCCACCGTGTGCGCAGGCTGTCATAATACGTCCCGGTGCCCGCCCCCACGTCCAGCACGACTTCATCGCCGCGCCACTCGATTCGGTCGAGCACCCAATCGGGGAAATGGACTTTGGGGACGCTGTATTCCTGGTGCATCGTTTGACGGGTGCGAAGAAATTGGTCGTTGGCGTATTGCTGGCGCAGCGCTTCGGGATCGATACTTGAAAACATAACAGCCCACGTGTACTGGCAAACGGATCAATGGGTTACATGCTTCATTATATGCCAGATATATACATTGGAGACAGGCAATTGCCCCCGAATGCATCGAACATACATCAGACCCGCCGCCACGTCAATGACAGCGCCCACGAGCGCAGGCCATGATCGATCTCGCGCCCATTGTGCGGGCGCAGGCGCGGCTGGCAGCCTACCTGCAACCGACTCCGCTGGAAGACGCGCCGACACTCGGCCCGAATATCTGGCTTAAGCTGGAACAGACCAACCGCACCCACGCCTTCAAAATTCGCGGCGCGCTGAACGCCCTGCTCACCCTTGACGCCGCCGCCCGGCAGCGCGGGATCGTCACGGCGTCGTCGGGCAACCATGCGCAGGGAGTCGCCTATGCCGCGCAGTTGACGGGCGTGGCAGCGCGCATCTTCATGCCGCAGACGACGCCGCAGCGCAAAATCGAGGGGGTGCGGCGCTACAATGCCCACACTGATCTTAGCGCATCGATCTACGATGAGGCCGAAAACGCGGCGTTACAATTTGTCGCAGAGTCCGGCGCGACGTTCATCTCACCCTACAACGACGCGCGCGTGATCGCCGGGGCGGGCACCATCGGGTTGGAGATCAGCGCTGCGCTGCCGCAAGTCGCACGGGTGATCGTGCCGGTGGGCGGCGGCGGGCTGATCTCCGGGATCGCGGTGGCGCTCAAGCACTTGCATCCGGGAATCGACGTGGTGGGCGTGAACGTGGACAGCGCGCCGGATATGTACAACTTCTTTTATCAGCTTGATCTGCCGACGCCTTACACAACCGTCGCCGATGCCCTGCCCGGTGCCATCGAACCCGGGTCGATCACGCTGGATTTGACGCGCCGCTACGTTGACCGGATCGTGCTGGTGACCGAGGCGGCGTTGCTGGCCGCCATGCGCTGGCTGTTGGCACAGGGCTGGGTCGTCGAAGGCGGCGGCGCGGTGGGGGTCGCTGCCCTGCAAAGCGGCTTGATCCCCGCTGACCGCCCCACCGTGATCGTCCTGAGCGGCGGCAACGTTGATCTGGCAACGCTGCGCCGCGTACTCAACGAATGCGCCGGCTAATGCAGCGGCTCACCGGTATCGGGATCGACGAGATCGTCGCTGCGCCCCCGGCGGACGGCTTCGTCAAAGTCACGGTCGAGTTCAGGCCGCCGATCTTCGACGATGGTGCGCACTTCCACGACTTTACGCACCCGCACGCGGTCGACGCCCAACAGCCGTTCCAGCACCACATCGATCACGCTGATGATCGCCGAGGCGACGATGGCCCACAACACATTCTCAATCTCCAACCGCCCAACCCCAAGCGGATCGGCGACCGCGTTGGTCAGCAGCACGGTCAGGTAGAGCATCGCCACGTTGATCACAAAGATAAACAAGCCGAGCGTCAGCAGCAGCAGCGCGCAGCTCAGGTACTCGACCACTGGTTTGATCAGCGCATTGACCACGCCGAAGATCAGCGCGACGACCACCAGCGTCCCAATGGTGTTATCAGTAAAACGAATGCCGGGCAGAATCCCCGACGTGATCACCGCAATGATGATTGCGTTGATGATGAACCGCAGCAAGATATTGCGCATGGCCGTACCTCAAACCGCTGCACGCTGGGACCAGCCGGGCTGACCCCATACGCGATCCGTACTGACATCATCCACTATACACGCATCTGATCGATCACGCCTGCATCACGGGCGATTTGGCGGATCAGCGCGGCGGCCTCCGCGTGCCAGCAGCACCACCACCGCCAGAATCACGCCGACGACGGCCACCACAATCAGCAGCGGGATGAATTCGCTGCTGGGCGGCGGCTCATCCACATCAACGGGCGTGAGCGTGTTGGTCGGCGTCAGGGTCGGCGGCGTCCCGGTGAGGGTGGCCGCCTGCGCGATCAGGGTGGCTTCCTGGGCCGCTGTCGCCGTTAATTCGGTGCGCAGCGTCGATTGGGCGTCGATGGTCGCCTGTGCCACCGCGGTGCGCTGCGCAGACTCGGTCGCTGTCTCCTCAACAGCGGCGGTCGCCGTCTGCTGTGGCGGCTCAACGAGGCTGGCGCGTGTCTGTTCCGCGCTGATGGTTGCGGTGGCCTGCGCAGCAGCGGTCGCCGTCAACGCCGCCGCGCGTGTCGCTTGGGCCGCGGTCGCGCTCCCTTCCGCACCGACCGTCGCGGTGCCCGCCGCACGCTGAGTCGCTTGCAGCGCCGTCGCGGTCGCCTCCAGCCGTGCCACCGCCGTCGCCGTGACGGCTGCGGTCTGCGTGAGCCGCTGCGCTGTGGCGGTTTGCCCCGCAAACGCGGTCGCGGTCGCCTGCGCATTCTGCGTCGCCTGATCCGCCGTTGCTGTCAGGGCCGCGATCCGTGTCGCTTCGACGGCGCGCTCCGTTGCCAGGAACGCGGCGGTGGCGGTCTGCGCGGCATTGTTGGTCGCTTCGGCCCGCAGCCGCTCCCCACGAATGGCCGTCGCGCGCGCGTTCGCCGTCTCTGCCAGCGCAATCACCAAACCAGCGACCTGTGTCTGCGTCTCGGCGAAGTCCGGTGTCGCGGTCGGCGTCGCCGTCGGGGTATTGGTCGCCGTCGCCGTCGGGGTATTGGTCGGTGTGAGCGTCGGCGTATCGGTCGGTGTGAGCGTCGGCGTTGATGTATTCGTCGGCGTCAGCGTTGGCGTGAAGGTTGCTGTCGGCGTATCGGTCGGCGTATCGGTTGGCGTCGCCGTCGGCGTCGGCGTATTCGTCGGGGTAGCCGCTGTCTCTTATACACATCT
>JAADYY010000576.1 GCA_010092805.1 Chloroflexota bacterium
ATGCGATTGCCCTGGGATCTGCCTACCTGCGATTTAGCCCGGCGGACTAATTATAGAATTCCGTGTAGCGACGGAGCGGCACCGGCGCGTCGGTGACCTGCAGATGCTGCGCGGCGATTTTGAGTGCTTCGGTGGTGAACTTCTCCAGGTCGAGCCAATCGGGCGACATGCCCAGATTGCGATGGCCGTTGCCGGGGAACACGCCCAGAAACGCACCTTCGTCGCCGCCCGTCTGGCTGCCTTTCTGATCGAGGAGTAGTTGGCTCAATTCGGCGGCGACTGCGAAAACTGGGATCGCCGCGCCATCCGGGATCACGTAAAGCACGTGCATATAGCTGATCATGCCGTCGCTTTCGCAGTCGGTGACCACAACTGCCGTGTGCGCGCCCAACCGGAACCGCTTGGCGACCTGGGCGCTCTTCAGCGCGGGCAAATACATTGCTCTGCTCCTTTATCGCAGAACTACCAACATTTGTTAACTATAATATACGCCCAGATTAACGCATTTGGGAGTGGACATATGTCCCATTACGAAGTCGTGAAGATCACTGGGCAGGCAGGCGGATGAACCCGTCGCCCGCCGTCGCTGCGCCAGCGTGATCCGGCGGTGCGGTGACAGCCAGCCGCTCCCCGCTCAGCGGATGGACCCAGCCGATGCGCAGCGCCCACCCAGATCGATCTGCGCCCGCCGGGATCGGGAAGGTCAGCCGGTCGGTCACGTGCGCGCCCGGCGGCCAGGCCGTCGTCGGTGCGTAGCCGCCCTGTGGCGCGCGATCCTGCTGGGCGATGATCGCGCCGTCGGCAGCGATCAGGTGGATGAACCAGCGATAGTCCACAGCGACCGCCGACTCCACCGACCAGCCGACCGTCAGCCGCACCGCATCCGCTTCGACCGCCACACCATACCCCGCGAGCGTGATCGGGCCGAACCGCCAGCCACCCGCGTGATCCAGCGGCGGGCCGGGCCGCAAATCGAAGTGCAGCGCCCGGTGATCGGCGGCGGCGCGCTCGTTGACAAACGCGGCGGACGCCCACAGATCGCGCGCTAACCAATTCGCCGGGGCGCCAGGGCCGAACCACGTCACCAGCCACAGCGACGCGGTGCCGTCCCGCCCGTAATCCCACAACGGCGCGGCCAGCGGATCATCGGGCGGGATCGGCGCGTGCAGCGTGATCACCCGCGCCTGCGTCGGCAGATCGCCCAGCCCGGCGCCGACCCCCACCGTCGCCGCGACGACGGTGCCGGGCGGATCGAGCGCGGCGGCCAACGCGGTGATCGCCGGGTTCGGGTGGCGCGCCGCCGCCAAACTCAGCGCAGCGACGATCAACGGCGGGACGATCAGGCGCGGGCGCGGCAGCCGCTTGATTCCCGCGCTGACACCGCCGATGATCAGGATCAGCCCTGCCCCCAGCGTCAGCGGATCGACGCCGTCGGCGAGCCAGGCCGGGTAGAGCGGCTGATCGGTGGCGAGGGCGCGCCAATGCCCGGCGATGGCGCTCAGGCCGGGATCGGTGTAGACCTGCGGCGCGAAGTTGGCCGCCGCGCTGGCAAAGTCGGCAGCCGAATAATGCGCGTACAGCACGCCGATATAGGGCAGGTAGCTGTAGAGCGCGCCGAGGATCTGCACGCCGCAGGACAGCGCCGTGAGCGCCAGGACGGGGATCAGCAGGGCGCGGCGGCGCACGGCCAGCGCGATCAGCGGCGCGATGCAGACGGCGATCAGCGGCAGCGCCGGGATCAGGAAGCGCGGCCCCCAGGTGACCCCGCCGTGCCAGCTCCACCACATGGCGAAAGCCAGGATTTGCAGCCCGATCAGCGCCAAGATCAGCCAGGCGAAGGCTGAGATGTGCCGACGGAGCATCAGCCAACCGGGGAGCGCGAGGATCACAACCGGGCTGTACCACAGCAGCCCGCGATACGGCCCGATCAGCAGGCCGTACAGCCCGAATCCCAGCGGCGTGGTGAAGCCTTCGCCCTCCGCGAAGTTGTAGCCGCTCGTGAGCGGGTCGCCGAAGCGGGCGACGTTGTAGAGCGCCAGCAGCCCCAACCCGACGATCAGCGGGGCGGCCAGCGCGACCAGCGGCGGGAGGATCGATCTGAGCGGGCGTCGGCTGACGGCGGCCACGTAGATCGCGGCGACGGGCGCGACCAGCGCGTAAATCGTGTTGACGCCGACCAGCAGCGCCAGCCCGATTCCGCCGACGATCAGATCGCGCTGTGACCGGGATGCCGTCCAGCGGTGCAGACTCAGCAGCGCCGCCAGGATCAAGAGGGCGGCCAGCGGCTCGCCGAACAACGTCTGCGTGTAGACGAGGGCCGTCGTCGCCAGCCCGTAGATCAGCGCGGTGATCAGCGCGACCGCTGGCCGATAGCCCAACCGCCGGATCAGCGTGAACAGGAGGGCCGCTGTCAGCGCCGTGACCAGTGGGTTGAAGAGCAGCGCCGCCGCGCGTGTCGTCAGCCAGGGGAGCACTTCAGCCGCCGCGATCAGCGGGAGCATGATCAGCGAGGGGGTGGGGCCTTTCTTGGCGTAGCGCGCGCCATCGACGCCCGTCTGGCCCATGCGCGCCAGCGGCGGCAGGCCCCAATCGATGTGGGCGTTGACGTTCATATCCGGGCTGCCGCGCCGCAAAAATGTCGCGCCGACGGCCAGCAGCGCTTGCCCATCGCTGGAATGCGGCTCCGGCACGTACACCAGCAGATACGCCCCTAGCAGCGCGGCGATCAGCGCCAGCCGCAGCCGTGAGTCGAGTGTCAACGAATCCCCCAGAACAGCACCATGCCGATCAGCAGGAAGACGAACGAGAGGATCGTCATCCCCAAACCCACTCTGAGGAAATCGGCGGGTACATAACCGCCCGGCCCCATCATCAGGATGTTGACCGGGTGCGCGATAGGTGTGAGGAACGACGCCGAACACGCAATCGCTGTCGCCACCGCCACCGCCTGCGGATCGACGCCGACTTGCAGCGCCGCCGCCACCGCCACCGGCCCCACCACCAGCGCCGTCACCTGCCCGCCCAGCACCTGCCCGACCAGCACCGTCAAAACATACAGCCCGCCGATCAAGACGAGCGGCCCGAACGGGGCCAGCGCATCCACCAACCCGCCGCCGACACGCCCCGCCAGCCCACTGTCGAGCATAGCAATGCTGATCGGCAGCATCCCGGCGATCAGGAAGATGACGCGCCACTCAATCGCGCGGTAGGCGTCGTCAATCGTCAGCGCGCCGCTGAGGATCATCGCCACCGCCCCGGTGAGGATCGCAATCGATGTCGGCAGGATCGAGAGGATGGCTGCCGCCAGCGTCAGCCCGGTGATCAGCAGCGCCCAGGGCGCTTTCGAGATGGTCGGCGGCTTGTGGTAGTGGGTGCTGGCCATGACGATGTAATCGCGCTCATCGCCCAGCGTCTTGATGCGCGGCACCGGCCCCACCATCAGCAGCGCGTCGCCCTCGTTGATGGTGAAGCGCCCGACATCGGTGCGGTAGCTGCGCCCATGTCGCCACAGCGCAATCGCGGTGAGGCCGAATTTGTTGCGGAAGCGCAGATCCGCCAGCGTTTTGCCGATGGCCTCCGAGCGCGGCGGGATCACCACCTCGGCCAGATCGACGGTCAGGTCGATGGGGTAGTCGCGGCGCGCCGTTTTCACTTTGACATCGCCGCCGCCCGTCGTGAAATGATCGTCGCGCCCGATGATCGCGCCCCGTGCGGTGAGCTGGCGCACCCGCTCCTCGCGGCCCAGCACCAGCAGATAATCGCCGCCCCGGATCACGTCGGCGGGTTCGGGGGCCATGATCGCGTGCCCGCCGCGCCAGATCGCCAGCACCGTCACGCCCAGCGCCCGCCCGATGTCGGCTTCCCGCAGTGACTGCCCAGCGATCTCCGCCCCCGCCGGGATTTCGACCTCCCACAGCCGCTGATCAAGCTGGTAGGTGGCATACAGTTTGCGCGCCAGCGTGCGCGGGTTGGTGTGCTGGCCCACCGCCGAATCGCGTTCTGGGAGCAGCCGCCGCCCGATCAGCGCCATGTAGATCAGCGCTGCGCCGGTGATCAGGCCGCCGGTGGGCAAAAAGTCGAGCATCGTCAGGCCGCGCTCACCCTGCGCCACCAGCAGATCGCTGAGGATGATGTTGGCCGTCGTGAAGAAGGTCGCCATGCCGCCGACCAACGTCCCGAACGACAGCGGGATCAGAATCTTTGACGGGCGGACGTTCGAATCGCGGGCGACCTGCACCGCCGCCGGCAGCAGCACCGCCCCCGCCGCGATGTTGTTCATGATCAGCGAGAGCAGCGCCCCGGTCGCCATGAACAGCACCACCAGGCGCGCCTCGCTGCCGCCGCCCGCCGCCCGTAAACGATCTGCGACCCACTGCACCACGCCGGTATCTTCCAGCCCGCGCGTGATCACGAACAGCCCCATGATCACGATGACGGCGGAACTGCTGAAGCCGGAGAGCGCCTGCTCTGGCGTGACAATTTCGGTGATCGCCAGGCTGATCAGCACCAGCAGCGCCACGACATCGGCGCGCAGGCGGTTCGAAAAGATCAACGCCAGCGCGATCCCGATCACGCCGATCAGGATGAGTTCGTCAGGGGTGAGCATCGCTCTGTGCTCCTCGCTGTGGCATCCATTGCGTGCGTCGTTCAAACAGACTTCAAACAAACGGTCTACGACAAACGGAGTATAGGGGATCGTTTGTTAAGGGACAACCGCAGACGAATTATGCACAATATTGCATCTATATGCCTGGGTCGTCATGAAAAGCGTCAGAAATTCCGCCGATAGGACATAAGTCGCGCCATTTTCGCAGCGATTCGCGTATGATCAAATGACAACGCCATATCGTAGGTCACTAACAGAACCATCAAGGAGCAAGTAGACTGATGCAACGTATTTCGACAACACTCATGCTGATCCTCATGCTCACACTGCTGGGCGCTTTCCCGGTGGCGGCGCAGGTTGAAGCGACCGCCGATCTCACCGCGCTGGCCGAATCCTTCCCGGCGGATACTGTCGTCTTCGCCGCCGTGCGCGCAGATTCCGACTACCTCGATACGCTGGACGGGCTGCTCGTCGCCGCTGGCGAGGCCGCGCCGCAGATCCGCAGCTTGATCGGCGGGCAGTCGATCCGTAATCTGGTCGCTGGCCGCGCGGTCGATTTCGACGCCGAGATCCGCCCCTGGCTAGGTGAGACGGTGGCGGTTGGCGTAATCCGCAATGACACGGAATTAACGAGCGTCGCTGAAATGGCAAGCTTCTTTGAGGCCTTCCTTATGCCGATGACCGCCGTCGCCATCACCGACCGGGCGGGGGCCGAGGCGTATCTGCGCCTTGATGAGACCGGGGCCACGCTGATCGACGACGGCACCTATCAACTGGCGGACGGCACCTTCCTGCGCATCACCGACAGCGCGCTGTTTTACGCGAACGATACGCGGGCGTTCGGGGCACCCACCGATCCGCTGAGTGCGAGCACCGACTTCACCGAGACGGTGGCGCTGCTGCCCGAGCCGCGCTACAACGGGCTGATCTACCTGAACGGCCCGGTCGTGACCAGTTTCGCCGCAGCGCAGACCGCGCCGGCGGACATCACGACGGCGGGCGTCACCTTCACCCCGATCCTTGAGTCGTTCGGGTCAGCGGCCATCGGCCTGACGATCCGCAACGAACGGGCGCTGACGCTCGATTACCTCCAGCGGGTGAGCAACCCGGCGGCGCTGTCGGCGTTCGGCGTCACGACGGGCGGCCCGCTCGATCCTGTCGATCTGGCGTTTGCGGATCGGATTCCGGCGGGCGCGCCGCTGGTGCTTCTGGGCGATGATCTGGCGCAGTTGTACAACATCGTGGTCAGCAGCCTGCGGGCTAACGCGCTGCTCTCCGTTGAAGGGCTGGATCGCGAAGTGCAGCAAGCCGCCCTGACTCAGGTCAACGCGGCCATCGGGCAGGCGACCACCGCCGTGCGCAGCCTGACCGGACTCGACCTCGACGAGGACATCTTCGGCTGGATGACCGGGAATTACGCGCTGTATGCCGCCTTCAGCCCAGCCGCCGCCGAGGCGCAGGATCTGTTTGGGCTGCTGTTCGGCGGCACGCTGCCGCTGGAATTCGGGCTGTTGGTTGAGGTGACGAACCCGGACGCGGCGCGGGCGCTGGTCTCTGGGTTGGGCGAGGCGCTCAACTTCCTGCGCGGCCAGTTCGCCAATCAGGGTGACGCAACGCTCACCCTCACCAGCGAGGCCGTCGCCGGGGTGCAGTCGCTGGTCGTGAACATCGCCGCCCCGACGACGCTGCCGTTCGCCATCGAGTTTGTGATCGGCGCGAACGACACGGTGTTTGTGATCGGCACGCGCCGCGCCGCCGAAGCCGCCTTCGCACCGAGCGCCGGCCTCACCACCGACCCGGCGTTCAGCGAAGCGCGCACGGCCTTCCTGCCGGGCAGCAACCGTGTGCTGTATCTCTCCGGTGCGGGGCTGGCCCCGCTGGCCCTGCTGGCTGGGGGAGATGAGATCACCGCGCAGTCCGTCGAGGCGCTGCTCGGCCTGATCAGCAGCAGCTCGATCACGACGACGATTGTCAACGAGACGGATACGCTGCTGCGCGCCGTGATCACGCTGCCGGTCGCGCCCTAAGCCGAAGCCTCAGGGGCACCCGGCGCGATCCAGGACGTAGCTGATCTCGGCGCGGTTATCGGTTTCGTCCACTTCGTCGATCACATCGTTCGGGTCGATGACCAATTCCAGCCGGTGCCCCTCGCTGTACCACGTCGAGATCGTCAGCGGCATCGTCACCTCGAAGGTCGCGCCGGGGGGCAGCACCGGGAAGATGCCGACCGTCGTCGCCTGCACCGCGTCGTCCGCGGCGCGCACATCGCGCAGGGCCACCGTCCCGCTGACCGCTGGCGCTTGTGTCCCGGCGTTGGTCACCGCCAGCGTGACGCCGAACACCTCATTGCAGCGCGGCGTCTCTGGATTCAAGCTGACCATCCCCGCCACCAGGTTCACGGCGGGCGGCCCGGCGGGGGTGGCTGGCACAAACGGCGTCGGCGTCGGCGGCCCGCTGTCGACGGGCAGCGTGGACGGATCGCCGGCCAGCGTCAACTGCGCGTTGAACACCCAGCCTGCGCCGTCCAGATAACGGACTTTATACCACTGGCCGTTCGCGGTGACGGCCAGCACCTCGGCGGTTTGCCCGGCGGAAAAGATTCCCAGCGGCGGCTGAAAGATGGTGCCCGGCCCGCGCCGCACGTTGATGCTCTGCCGGAACGTGGCGATCACCGCTGGGGCGTTGGCCGTCTCGGTGGGCGTGATCGTCGGTGTGGCCGTCGGCGGCGCGGGGGGCGTGATCGTCGGTGGGGCCGTCGGCGGCACGGCTGTCACTGGGATGGTGGTGGCCGTCAGGGGTGCGGCGGCGGATGCCGTCGGCGGCGCGCCGGTCGCGGGCGCTGTGATCGCGATCAAGCTGACGGTGAGGCTCGGCTCGGCTTGCGCGGTGGCAGCCAGCGTCGGCGTGCACGTGGCGCTAGGCGGGCGCGCGGGTTCGCGTGTGGTTGCGGTTGGCGGGGCGGTCGGCGGATCAGTGGGGGTGTCACTGGGCAGATCAGTCGGTGTGGCGGCGGGGGTCTCAGTCGGCGTGTCGGTTGGAGTTTCCGTCGCCGCGCCCGCCTGCGCGATCAGGGTGATCGTGGCGGTCGCCGGGTCGCTGGCCGTGCCGTCGGCGCGGTAGGCCGTCACGCTGATGG
>JAADYY010000577.1 GCA_010092805.1 Chloroflexota bacterium
AGGGACAGAGCCAACAGAACCAACAGACCAGTGCGGAAAAGATTACGCATGAACTTTCTCCTTATGTGTGTACAAAAAGGTTGATACTTATCGGTCAACCAAACCGGTTGAACCCCATGTTGGGTTACGTGTTACTCTTCAGCGCGGCGCGCACCTGTGCGCCCCTGCGAGATACGATCCACAACGACGGCCAGCACGAGCACCGCCGCACCCGCCACCACCGCCCGGCCCGTATCGGCGCGACCGATGGCGCGGAAGATCTCCTGGCCCAAGCCACCGCCCGCGATCAACGCGACGATGACGACCATCGACAGCGACAGCATCAGCGTCTGGTTGATGCCCGCCATGATCGACGGCAGCGCCAGCGGAATTTGAATGTCGCGCAGCAACTGCCAATCGCTGGTGCCGAAGGCCTTGCCCGCCTCGATCACATCCTCAGAGACCTGACGGATGCCGAGGTTGGTCAGGCGCACCGTTGGCGGCAGTGCAAAGATGATCGTGGCGATGGTGCCGGGCACCTTCCCGATGCCGAACAGCACGACGATGGGCACCAAATACACAAACGGGTGAATCGTCTGCATCGCGTCGAGGACGCTGCGGACGATTTCATTCACGCGGTCGCTGCGCGCCGCCCAAATCCCCAGCGGAATCCCGACAATGATACAAAAGGCCATCGAGGTGAGCAGCATGGCGAGCGTCGTCATCGTCAGTTCCCACAGCCCAAACAGGCCAATGACGAACATCCCCAACGTCGCCAGGAACGCAATCCGTCGCCCGCCCGCCAGCCAGGCGATGGCGGCTGTCGCCGCAATGATCAGGTACCAGGGTGCCGCCATGAGGACGTTTTCAATCGCCGTGATCACCTGCTCAATCGGCCAGCGCAGGCCGCGGAACAGCCAACCGACATCCTCATTCAGAAAATCGACCACGCCTTCAACCGCCAGGCTGATGGTGTTGCCGACTTCGCTGACATCGAAGAGCTGCGCGGTGCTTTCAGCGAGATTGCGCGTCGGTACTTCCGCTTCCGGGAATGCGCCGATCACTTGCCAATCGACAAGGTCGGTGCTGATTGTCGAGACAAAGCTCGCTTGATCGCTAATGAGTGGGTCTTGGGCGACCTCGTAGTATTCGTCGTCCGCGTTGAAGTTGGCTTCGGTCAGGCCGTCCAGCAGCGTGGTCACCTGAGCGCTGGTTGCAGCGGGATTGTTGTAATCGGCGATCACGGTGTTATCCGCCGCGACCAGCACGGTATAACCTGCCTCGGTTTCGGCGAAGAGCGCTTCGCCCGCCGCGCCCACCGCGAGCAGTTCATTCAGCATGTCCGTCGACACGTCCATCCACAGGAAGGACAGCGCGCCAGGCTGCGCCGAAGCACCGACGGGCAACGCATAGCGCGCGCCAGCGTCGTGCAGCAGCCACAGCGCCGCGCCGTCGTTGGCCGCGATCTCCGCCGCGACCGCCTGCGGGTCGATGACCTCAGCCGCCGGCACAGTGGAGAATGTCACCAACTGTGGCGCGCTGGCGGTTTCATCGGCGGTTGGGGCCGCGATGTCCAGCATGATGGTGCTGCCGTCCTGCTGATACAGCCCGGTCATGCTCACAACGCGCGCCGCGTCTTGGCTGAGCGCGTCGGTCGCCAGATCGCGGAAGGCTGCATCATCCAGGGTTTCGGCTGCCGCCAGCGCGTCGGCGACGGCGGTCGTGCTGGCCTGCACATCGGCCAAGGCGTCGAAGACCTCACCAGCGATGTCCTCAACATCACCGGGGATGTCTTCGGCGGTGTCGGTGCGCAGCGTGGCGTTCGCGGTGCGGTTTGCGAAGAGCGCAGTGACCACAAAGATGAGCAGCAAGATGCCAAGCATACGCAGGGTTGCGCGCGAAAAAAGGCTCGCACGGATGCGTTCGATCAAGGTTGTGTTGTTATTTTCCTCAGCCATCAGAATCCTTCAGAAACTTTGCTGTCAGATAGATTGTCGCGTTTGTCGCGTTAGTTGTTATCGGCGTCGGCGGCGACGGGTTCGGGCATCGCTGTGCTGTCGCTGACGGTCTGCGCGTCGGTGTGGCCGTTGCTGCGCCCGTTGCTGTGCCCATGCTGAGAGTCGCTGCTGTCGTTGCTGTGACCGTTGCCATTGTCGCGGGCGAGCGCCTCGAAGATGTACAGCGGATAGACGACGCCTTCCAGCTTGCCCCGGTCGCCGATCACCGCGATGGGTTCGCCGCGTGCACTCAAGTCATACAGTTCGTACAACCGGGCAAAACGCGGTACGCGCGGGAAGTCGCCGCGAATCGCGCTGCTGAAATCGCGTTCACCGCGGTCGTTGAGCGCTTCGAGATTCGGGCGGCGCAGAATACCGTCAACACGCGCTGTGTCATCCAGCACGTAGATCTCGTTGATGCCTTCGAAATCCATGCGGCGCAGCGCGTCCTGCACCGTGTTCCGCCTGAGACTGACGGTCGTGGCGGGGGACATGATGAATTCGGCGGTGAGCACGCGCCCGGTGTCCACGTCGGCCATGAACTCGGCCACGTAGTCGTCGGCAGGCTCGGTGATGATCTCCTGTGGCGTGCCGATTTGGACGACGGCACCACCCCGCATCACGGCCACGCGACCGCCCACCCGCAGCGCTTCGCCCAGATCATGGGTGATGAACAGAATCGTTTTCTGGAGGTCTTCTTGCAGCGTCAGCAGTTCGTTCTGCATTTCGCGGCGGATCAGCGGGTCGAGCGCGCTGAAGGCTTCATCCATCAAGAGGATGTCGGCGTCGGTTGCCAGCGCACGGGCCAACCCCACACGCTGCTGCATCCCGCCGCTGAGGTTGTGGGGGTAGTGCTCGGCCCACATGCGCAGCCCCACCATTTCGAGCGCTTTCAGGGAACGTTCCCGCCATTCTTCTTCACGCACGCCGCGCACGTTCAGGCCATAGCCCACGTTGTAGATCACGCTTTTGTGCGGGAACAGCGCGAAGTGCTGGAAAACCATCGCCATTTTCGTGCGGCGCATCTCGCGCAGTTGCGGCTTGTCCAGTTTGGTGATGTCGGTGTCGTCCACGTAGATCGCGCCGTCGGTCGGCTCGATCAGCCGGTTGACGCAGCGGATGAGCGTGGATTTGCCCGACCCGGACAGGCCCATCACCACGAAGATTTCACCTTCTTCAACGTCAAACGATACGTTGTTGACGCCGACGACGTGCCGAGTCTTCGCGAAGATTTCGTCCTTGCCCTTGCCGGCGTGCAGCAATTCGAGCGCTTGCCCACGTGGGTCGCGCCCGTAAATCTTGGTGATATGCTCCAGGCGAATTTTAGTTGCCATGGATGACCTTTCGGGAATAGACGTTTGGGAACAGGGCTGGATAATTTGGGCGGAAATAATCGACAGGTGTTCAGAACAGATCAGGCTGCAAATACCATGTGTCTTGCATTGCCACGTGGGGCATCGGAAAAACGGTCTCTTGCGAGGTCATGCGGGCCGTTTTCGTCTACCGGCGTCACGGGGCAAAAAAAA
>JAADYY010000578.1 GCA_010092805.1 Chloroflexota bacterium
CTCCCTCGCCCAGCGCCGGACGCGCGGTCGCCGGTGGCTTCTAGAGCGGGATTTAGGGTGAGGGCCGTGTGCCTTGCTTGCCCCAGAATCCACATGCATCCATCCCAGCGGCGAGCACACGCGCGAATCTCACCGGCCAAGTATTAACGCATTGCCTCAATTCGATAATGTTTCTTTAAATCGACTGCGGGATCATTCGGTCGATGGCAACCTGAATGCGATCAGCGTCGGGTTGATCCGCGATGTAAAATAGCTGCCCGTTACCCATTAGGCCAGCAGAAGACAGCTAGAGGACAGTCTCAACCCCATGCTTGAAATTCAGAATGTGCGTGTCGTATATCCCAACGGGACCGAAGCCTTAAAGTCCGTGAGCATGTCGGTGAAGCAGGACGAGATCGTGGCGATCATCGGGCGCTCCGGGGCGGGCAAATCAACCCTGCTGCGCTGCATCAACGGGTTGCAGCCGGTGACCGCCGGCTCCATCACGCTCGACGGCCAGGAAGTGACACAGATGGACAAAGCCGAACTGCGCATGTTATGGCGTCAGATCGGCTTCATCTGGCAGGAATACAACCTCGTCGGTCGCCTGCCCGCCATGACCAACGTCCTCACCGGGCGGCTGGGTTACAACAGCGGCTTCGCCAACTTGTTCGGCTACTTCGGGAGTGATCATCGTGCGATTGCACTCCGCAGCCTGGAGCGCGTCAACATGCTGCACCGCGCCAAGTTCCGCGCAGATCGTTTGAGCGGCGGTGAGAAGCAGCGCGTCTCGATTGCGCGGGCGCTCTCGCAGGAGCCGAAGCTGCTGCTGGCCGATGAGCCGGTCGCCAGCCTTGACCCGGAACTCTCCTGGCAGGTGATGGAAGATCTGGCGCGTGTGGCGCGCGAAGAACGGGTGCCCACGCTGATCAACATTCACCACGTCGATCTGGCCAAGGCCTTCACCGACCGCCTGATCGGGATCGCGGAAGGGGTGGTTGTCTTCGAAGGCAGGCCGGACGAACTCGACGACGCAGCGATGGATCGCATTTACCGTTTCGATAAGCCGGAAGCCCGCGAAACCGCCGATCTGCACCCCGCCGACAACCCCACCCATGCCGCCGAGGCTGTGCCCGCCGTCGCAACACGCGCCGAACTCCCTGTGGAGGTCAACGACTAACGCATGGCAACAATCACCAGGCCACAAAACCGCAAAGAGACCCAAGTTCGCACCGAAGCGCCGGAAAAGATCCGCGAAGACTTGATGCGGCCCCTGCCGCGCCCCACCTTCCGCCTGATCACCATCATTGTGATGGTGATTGTGGTGTATGTCTGGGGCATGATCGGCACCAACGCCAGTCCTGTAACTCTGATCGAAGGGGTGCCGCAGATCTTTGACTTTATCGGGCGGCTGCTGCCCCCGGAATTTGAATTCGAGAGCGGCTCGGAGCGCGTCATTTCACTGATTCCGTTCGAGATCCGCGAGCCGGTGGTCCTCAGCCGGGTCAATGATGGGTTGGATGACCTCAACCGCGCCCGCGAGGATGACCTCGCCGCGCTGGAAGAATGGCAAGTGGTGCAGTTTCTCTATCGCGGCGACGACCGCCGCTACCACTTCACCCCTGAAGATGTCCCGGTCGAAACCACCATCAACGAGGCGGGCGAAACGGTCGTCAGCGAAATTGAAGAAGTGCCGTTCATTCGCGGCGAGGATCAATATCTGTACATCGACCCCGGCTCGAACGATGTCTTCGCGTTGGACGAGGGCACCCGCTTCGAAAACGAATTCGCCATCCCGGATGGGCAGGTGTTGGTCGCACGCCGCTACCTGATCAATGCGGGCGAGATTTTCATCGGCTGGCCCGTCATCATCGACGCGGTGATCGTCACCATCCAGATGGCGCTGATCGGCACGACGGGCGGCATCTTGCTGTCGATCCCGTTTGCGCTGCTGGCCGCACGCAACACCACGCCGCACCCGCGCATCTATCAAATAACCCGTTTGTTCCTGAACGCCAACCGCGCCGTCCCCGAACTTATTTGGGCGTTGATCATGGTGGTGGCTGTGGGGCTGGGGACGTTCGCTGGTGTGACCGCGCTGATGATCGGCTCGATTGGGTCGCTGGGTAAGCTCTTCGCCGAATCGATTGAAGCCATTGACCCGCAGCAGGTGGCGGCTGTGCGTGCGACGGGCGCATCGCAAATCCAAGTCTTCAATTACAGCGTGATGCCGCAGGCGTTCCCGCTGCTGGCGTCGTATTCGCTGCTGGTGTTCGAAAGCAACGTGCGCGCCGCCAGCATCCTGGGCTATGTTGGGGCGGGCGGTGTCGGCTTGCTGCTCCAGAAGTACTTCGCCCTCTTCCAGTACCAGCAGTTGATCGGCGCGGTGCTGGGGATCATCGTGTTCGTGACGATTATCGACCGCTTCAGCGACTACATCCGCAAGCGGATCATCTAATAGAGCGCAGGCGGGGGGGCGGACAAGGTTCGCCCCTCATGCATCTACTTAAATTTTGGGTTCTTACCAGGGGCGTGAGCCTGAAAGTTGCTTTCACTTACATGCTGTACCAACGCTACACAGGAGAAGTAACTCATGAAAACGCTGTTCCGTGCTCTGTTCATCGTGGTGGTGCTAGCCGCACTGATGGTTGGCACCGTTGTGGCCCAGGACGACGTGGATCGTTCGGATTGGCCGGCTCAGTTCGTCGTGGGTCTGTTTGGCGGCGACGATTCGGCAGAAACCCTGCGTAACAACGAACCGTTGGCCGCTTACCTCTCTGAGGAGCTGGGGATCGAAGTGCTGATCACCACCGGCACCAGCTACAGCGCCGTGATCGAGGCGATGCGCGCCGAACGTGTCGATGCCATGCTGGTGGGGCCGTTCTCGTTCGTGCTGGCCGAGCGCGTGGCGAACGCCGAACCGATTGCCACCATCGCCTTCGAAGGCACCTTCCAAGGCACCGCCGAAGAACTGGGGCAGACGCCGGATTTCGCGCCGTTCTACTACAGCGTCTTCATCACCACCAAGGGGTCGGGCGTCCGCACCCTGGCCGATCTGGAAGGCGTGGAATTTGCGTTCGTTGACCCCGCTTCGACTTCGGGCCGTAACGCGCCGGTCGTGCGCCTGATCAACGAAATCGCAGGTCTGGAGACCCCGGCGGATGTCGATGGCTGGTTGAACCCGATCTTCGCCGGCAGCCACCCCAGCGCCGTGACCGCGCTGGCCGAAGGCAATGTGATTGCCGCCGCCACCTTCGAGGGCAACCTGGTCAACATGCGCGGTGAAGGGCTGGTCGAGGCCTGCGGCTTCGAAGATGACCGCCTGGGCGTGCCCTTGACGCAGGAAATGCTGGACGCCATTTATGACGACTGCCCGGATGGCAACATCGTTGTGATCGCGCAGTCGGACCCGATCCCGAATACCCCGGTGGCTGTGCGCCCTGGCCTGCCCGAAAGCCTGAAGACGGCCCTGCAGGACGCGCTGCTCGCGATTGACAACGACGACGAACTGTTCCAGCAGATTGGCTACTGGTTCGTTGACCCACGCGAGATCATCCCGGAACTGGAAACCATCAGCGACTTCTACGACGTGGTGCGTGACCTGGCCGACATCACCCTGGATCAGTAAGTCGATCTAGGCCGACCATGTGCGGGGGGGTGGGTGACCACACCCCCGTTTTTGATCTCGGTTGGGCGTTCTAGCGGATCAATCTGGCGCGGTCGCTCGTTGTTGCGGTTGAGGGTGTCAGTCGCTACGAAATGCGGCGGTACTGCCGAATCGACAGCGGCACAAACACCGCCATGATCCCGGCCATCCACAGCTGGGCCGTCCACACGTTGTCAATCGACGCGCCGGGCGCAGCATCGCCCAGCGTGAGGAAGCGCGCCGCGTTGACCGTTTGCGAGATGGGCTGCACTTCGGCGAAGGCGCGCAGCCAATCCGGCATCGTCTCGACCGGGACGAACGCCGAACTCGCGAACACCAGCGGGAAAACCCACACGAACCCGGCCACCTGCGCCGTTTCTGGGTCTTTGGTGATCAGCCCCAGGTACGCCGAGATCCACGAGAAGGCATGACCGAAGGCCACCACGATCAGCATGGCGGCGATGGCCGAAACGATACCGTTCTGGAAGCGGAAACCGATCAGCGTGCCGACGATCACCATCAGCACGACGACGAACAGATTGCGAACCGTATCGGCCAGGGTGCGCCCGGCCAGCACCGCCGACCGCGCCATCGGCAGCGACCGGAAGCGATCCACCATGCCCCGCGACAGATCCTCGGCCAGCCCGACGGTCGTGTTGCTGCCGCCGAACAGCACTGTCTGCACCATGATCCCCGGAATCAGATAGTCGATGTAGGCGAAATCGCCCGGCACAGTGATCGCGCCGCCGAATACGAACGCGAACAGCAGCACAAACATCACCGGCTGAATCGTCGAGAACACCAGAAGCTGCGGCAGACGGATGTAGCGGGTGAGGTTGCGCCGCGCCACGACGAAGGTGTCGGTGAAATTCCAGCTAAAGCGCCGCAGCCGGTCGGCCACACCGCCGCTGGTATAGCCCGGCGCGGTGATCTCCTGTGTGGTTGTCGTTTGTGTGACCATAAAGTGATCCTCCTCCGTCTGTGGTTAGTCTGAGCCTGCCTCATCCGCAGCGGCTTCGTTCTCCGCACGGCGTCCGGTCAGCGTCAGGAATACGTCATCGAGTGTGGGGCGGCGCAAACTGAGATCGGTCAGTTGGATGTTGGCATCGTCAAGGCAGCGCACCGCCGCGACGATACTCTGCACGCCGTCGCTGGCCGCCAGCGTGATCAGGCACTGCGAGTCGTCGATCTGTGGGTGCTCATCGTTGATGGTGTCGAGGACTTCCGCCGCGCGCTGAAGATTTTCGCTGTTTGCGACGCGCACCTCCAGAATATCGCTGCCGATGCTGGCCTTCAACTCTGTTGCCGTCCCCTTCGCAATGATCTGCCCGTTGTCGATCACGGCGATGCGGTCGGCGAGTTCGTCGGCCTCTTCCAGATACTGCGTCGTCAGCAGCAGCGTTGTGCCTTCGCGCACAAGATCGCGGATCAGCTCCCATAGGTCAAGGCGCGTGCGCGGGTCGAGGCCGGTGGTCGGCTCGTCGAGGAACAGCACCTGTGGGTTGTTGATCAAGCTGGCCGCCAGATCGAGGCGGTGGCGCATCCCGCCGGAGTAGGTGCGGGCGGGGCGGTTGGCGGCGTCAGTGAGCGAGAACCGCGCCAATAGATCGTCGGCGCGGCGGCGGGCTTCGGCGGCGGGCAAATGATACAACTGCCCCACCATCATCAGATTCTCGCGGCCCGTCAGGTATTCATCGACGGCGGCGTACTGCCCGGCCAGGCCGATCACCGTGCGCAGGCGCTCGGCATCCCTGACGACATCCAGCCCGGCGATGGTCGCACGGCCCGAATCCGGCTTGAGCAGGGTCGTCAGCACTTTCACGAGCGTGGTCTTGCCCGCGCCGTTCGGCCCCAGCAACCCCAGAACCGTCCCCGGCTCCACCCGCAGATCGACGCCTTGCAGCGCCTTGACCTCGCCGAAGGTCTTGGTGATGCCCTCGACGTGGATGATCGAGTTTTCGACCGCAGGCCGCGACGATACCAC
>JAADYY010000579.1 GCA_010092805.1 Chloroflexota bacterium
TCAGGGCGTTCGTTGGTGGCGGTTTCCAGCGCGCGGACGCCGTTGGCCGCTTGCAGCACCCGATACCCCTCACGTTGCAGAATGGTGTCCATGAGTTCGCGGTTCATGTCGTCGTCGTCGGCCACCAGAATCAGCGGTGTGGTTTCTGCGTCTGTCATTATGCTCCTCATTGGCAGGTGGACGGTGTTAGTAGGCCTTGACCGTCGCTCGATCATAAATGTTGCATTGAGTTTACATAAGTATTGTAGGGCCGTTCCATGCTGATGGGGATAGGGATTTAGGCTGAATTGAGGGGCAACTAAGTTATAATCTTAAAACGAAACACGATGCGAGGTTTGAAACGTTGAGACGGTAACCGAACGCGGCTGTCTGGCAGCGGCACAGCCCGCGCAGTTGCTGTGCGGAGTTGAACGCTGACGCACGCAGCGGCAGCACGGTGGCGGCACGGGATTTCGATGATCCTGTGCCGGATTTCGACTGAATCGCCCTGAAATGCGCTACAATAGGGCACAATAACGCGTGTCAATCAGCATATCCCGCGCCGGGCGATCCGCGTGGCGTGATAAACACATGAGGAGCCGCTTGAATGGTCAGTGTGGTGCAAAGCTTCCAGAACCAGCGGAAGCGCGGAAGGTTAATCGACAGCCTGCTGAACGACGATGAGCGTGTGCCGCAGTTGGTGCAGCAGGAAGACGCGTTCAACCGCCAGGTTTTGATCGTCGGGTTGACGGGGACGGCTGGCGTGCTCAGCATTTTCGGCGGCGGCCAGATTCTCGCGCTCGCCGGGTTGGGCTATCTGGGGTTGCTGGCGCTGCATTACAGTGTGCCGCCGCGCGAATCCTACCGGAAGTACACCCGCGATGCCTTGATCTTGAATACAGGGTTCAGCTTTGTCGGCTACTTTGCTACGCAGGGTGTGACGGCAGCCGCTTTTAGCTATCCGCTGGGCGTGGCCGTCAAGCTGGTCGAACTCAGCTTGATCAGCGTGCTGTGGGCGGATGCGCGCAACCCGGCGCTGCTGGATCTGCTCACGAGGGAAACCGCGCCCGCCGCCGCGCCCGCGCCGGAGATGCCCCCGGTGGCCAACGCGCCGGACGAGGACGACGACGCGGGATCATCGCTGGAACGCCAGCCCAACCCGCTGTCGACTCAGGAACGCCGCCGCGCCGTCCTCTTCCGCTGATCGACGCCGATCAGCGGGAATGCCAGCGCCCGACTCGCTGCCGGGCGCTGCGGTTGATCGGGGGATTTGGTGTGCTGCCGGGGCTAAGCGTCGGCGGCATTCGGCAGCAGCGACTCCGGCGCGAACTCGAACGGCAGATCATCCGGGAGGCGGAATGATTCGCCGCCGAAGAAGTCTTCCCCGAAGAAGTCTTCCAGGTCGCCGCCGAAGAACGGCCCGAATTCACGGAACATGCCCGGTACCCCGAACCCGAACTCGGCTGCATCGGCGCGCGGGCGGTCGCCTAATGTCACCTCGATGGTCAGCGGCGCGCCGTCACGCAGCACAGCCAACGTGATCACGTCGCCTGGCTCGTAGGCGCTGATGCGGTCGGCCAGCGTGATCTCTTCGTTGACTGGCTCGCGGTTCACGGCGGTGATGATGTCACCGACCAGCAGGCCCGCGTCCGCAGCGGGTGCGTCTGGCACCACTTCACCGATCAGCGCGCCGTCCACAAACTCGATCCCGGCGTCGGCGGCGGTCGCTGCGGTCAGCGTGATGAAGCTCACGCCCAGGAAGCCGTCATCGGCGTTGGGCGCCAGCGGCCCACCCGGCAGCAACGGCAGGTTCGGCAGCCGATCAGCGGGATTCACCCGTGCCTGCATAGCGATGCGCACTTCATCGAATACCGCCGCTGGCACCTCCGCCACGATTTCGTCGTCGCCGCGCTGGATCGTCACTTCGACTGCCGCGTCAGCGCCGAGCGTATCCAGATAGGCGCGCAGCGCTGCGGGGTCGCGCGCTTCGCCATCCACCGCCGTGATCACGTCGCCTTGCAGCAGCCCGACTGCGGCCAGCGCGCCATCTTCGGCGACCGCCAGCGCCGTCCATAGGGCCGTGTTAGCGTCGTAGACCAGCACATCCGCGCCGAACAACCCCGGACGCACCGGGAGCTGATTCCGCCCGCCGCCCGGCTGCGGTTCCGGCGCGGTGCCCAGCCGCGCCTCGCGGGTCAGCGGTTCACCGTCACGCAGCACAGCCAGCGTGAGCACATCGCCCGGTCCCAGCGCGGCGATCACCGCAACGACTTGTTCCGGCGTGGTGACTTCGGCCCCGTTCAGCGCCGTGATCACGTCGCCGGCTTGCAGCCCGGCATCATCTGCCGCCGAATCAGCCACAACCTCAGCGATGGCGACACCCGCCTCGGCTTCGTCCAATGTCACGCCCAAAAACGGACGCGCGTCGCCCGCATCCTGCGCCGTGACCGCCCCAAACGCGGCCAGGCTCACGATTAAAACACTTGCTAACAACCCTTTTCGTAACATCTATAGCACCCCTCTCAGACTCGTAGTCGATGCTTGGCTTGATCAGCCCCAACGATTACGGGTCAGCATAGCGGGGTGATATAAAAACCGCATCGAAGGGATGTAAACGGGATGTAAACGGGATGCAAACGGGATGTAAACTCCGTTTATGCTTTGTTGTTATCGTTTTTGTCGCCGCTGATGCGCCGGCTGAGATAGCTGCCCAGCAGCCCGGTCATGATCGCGCCGCCGCGTGTTTCGCTGGCGGCCCCGGTGTCGTCTTCCTGCCAGCGCCCGCGCTGCCGCCGCGCGTACCACTGCTCGTAGGTCTCCGCCGCATTGACCAGCAGCGCCTCTAGGGTATCCTGGTCGTTGGCGGCCAGGATCTGCCGCATGGCGGTGAGCGTCTCCGTCAGCGCGTCAATCTGCCGGGCGAGATCTTCACGGCTCGCCAGCAGTAAATCGCGCAGATCGTCCGGGTGCGTATCGGCGAGGTGATGTGTCAGGCGGCCAAACGACGGGTTGCCCGTCCGTTGGATGTCGCCCCAGCCAGGGTGTTGGCTCAGCGTGTGGTAGAATGCCGCGCCGAGCGCCGCCGGGAGCGCTTCCGTCCCTGCGATCCAACTGTCGTGTTCCGTCGGGTCAGCGAAGTAGGTCGTCGCACCGATCAGGTCGGTGAAGTCGGCGGCCAGTTCGACGGCTTCTTTGGCGCACTTGACGCCGGGGGCCAGCAGCATCCCGCCCTTATCGAAGAGATCGGCGGCGGCGTGTTCGGCGTCGTCGAGGCCGTCGAAGAGATATTTCGGGTTGAGTACGGCGGTCACGCCCACCAAGTGCGATTCGTCGGCGAGGTGTTTGCCCGCCCACGCCAGCGATGGCCGCTTGAGCGTGGCGAAATCCAGCACCACCGCGCCCGGACGCAGCGACTCGCCCATCAGCCGCAGCGCGCCTTCGACTTCACCGTAGGGCAGCGCCAGCACGACGATGTCTTTACCCTCGGCGGTCGCGTCGACGCCGCGCCCGCTGCCGTCGATGGCCCCGGTGTCCTTTGCGTTTTTCAGATTGGCGTTAAGGGTGTCGAAGCCGGTGATCTCGAACTGCTGCTGAGAATTCTTGCTGGCGTTGTAGCGTTTGAGCGCCAAACCCACTGAGGTGCCGATGCGCCCCAGCCCGATGATGGCCACAGAGATCGTTGTCATGGTGATTGAGCTTTTCCTCGTCAAACCGTGTGTAAACTAGTGTAACTACACATCGGCTGAGCGCTAGGTTCATTTGGCTGATCGCACGCGCGCGCGTCAGTTAA
>JAADYY010000580.1 GCA_010092805.1 Chloroflexota bacterium
ATCAAAGCGGGCAGGGCCGGGATCAGGTAGCGCCCATGCTGGATCGGCAGCGGCAGCCACGCCGCGTACAGCGCGATCAACGCCAGCCCCCACACCGTTGGCAGCAGCCACAGCAACCGAGCGCGGTCGGTGCGCACGCCGCGCAGCAGCATGATCACAAAAACGATCATGCCGGGGATCAGCAGCAGCTGCCCCCCCGCGAGCAGCGGCACGATCATCATGCGCAGCCGTTCGAGATAGCCCAGCGCGAAAATCGGTTCCGCAAACGACCGCTTGGCCGCAGCGGTATCCGGCAGCAAGCCGCCCGTCATCTCCAGATTGAACAGCAGATACGGCGTCAGCACGATCAGGAACGTGACGACCGCCGCCGCCCCCCAAATGATCACGGTGCGCAGCGTCATGTTGGGCCGCGCCACCAGCAGCGCCAACCCGATCAGCCCAACGAGGAGCGCGCCTTCCGGGCGGGTCAGGGTTGTCAGCCCGGCGGCGACGCCGAAGATCCCGCCGCGCAGCAGCACATCCCGCAGCGCGCCGCTGCGCGCTGTCAGTTCGCGCCATGCCAGCCAGATCAGCAGCAGGGTAAAAAGGCTGAAGATCATCGTCTCCATGCCAGAAGCCGCCGCCCAGACCAAGTGCCAGGCGAACACCAACGTCAAACCGGTCACCAGGCCGATATAACGCACTTCCGGCAGGATCTGCCCGGCCATCCGCGCGCCCAGCAGCGCCGTGAGGGCCAGTGCCAGCGCGCCCAAGCCATGCGTCCACAGCGCGAAGGGCACGCCCAGCGTGTAGCCCGTCGCCAGCACGACTGTGTACAGCGCCGAGGTTGATGCGGCGCTGGGCACGCCGGGGACAAACGCCCACTGGCCCGTTTCCGCCAGGTTGCGCGCGTAGGTTTGGTGAATCCAGCTATCGTCAAGCGGGAAGCCGCCCCCGCTCACAGCGATGTACAGCGCCGTCACCGCCAGCGCCGCAAGCAGCAGCACGGCGTCGGTTGAGCGCGGGTTAACGAGTGATCGCATAGAGGGTCGCTCCTAAATCATCGAAATTGTTTAGCGAGTCATCTGAGTCATCGAGCGGGAGTTCTGTCAGAAAATCCGGCGGCGAGTCGAATAGCGGCCACAAACGCGCCGGGGTCGCTGCCCGCGATTCCAGCAGCACATAATCGATCTGGTAGCGCCGGGCGATCTCTGGGATGACATCGGGGTCGGCGTTGGGCAGCACGACGCCACCAAAACCAGTGAAGTGATACAGAATCGCCGGGTCGTTGATCATCAGGCGGCTGTCGGCGGGCAGACGTTCGCTCAGCGCTGTATACAGCGCGGGGGTCTGTGTGCGCGGCGGCACCCGGCCATTCCAGCCAATCGATACGCTCAGCAGCAGCGCCAAACTCACCAGCCCGCCGGAGAAAATCCACTTGGCGGTACGGGCGTTCCAGCGCCGCCGCCGTTTCGCCAACCAATCGACCACTGTGTCCAGCCCGATCACGCCGAGCGCCGCCCACCAGGGGATCAGCGCGGCGGCGGAGTGCAGCAGCCCACCGCGATAGCCCGGATACGGGAAGATCAGCGTCATGGCGATGTGCAGCCCCAGCGCATACAGCCAGAACGGGCGCACGAACGGATCGCGGCGGCGCACCCACAAGCCGATCAACATCAGCGGCGTCATCGCGATCAAGCCTTCGACGGCGATGAAGGTGCCCAGGTTGCTCTGCAAGGCTTCCAACCGCGAGCTGATCAGCGTCGATAAGCCGTCGGCGAACAGCGTCGCCGGGTTAGAGTCCGGCGGGAAGTTGAACAAGTCGTTGTACTCGGTGAACCAGATCGCCTGCGTGCCGCCTAACGGCAGCGGCGTGCCGATGGCATTCAGGTTGCGGATGAACCAGGGCGACATCACCAGCGCGTACGCCGTCGTGATCAAGAAGAGCAGCGCGATCCGTTGGCGGATCTGTAGTTTGCTCCAGGGCCACGCGATCAGCAGCCAGCCGATGCCAAGCAGCAGCAGCCCGTCGGCGCGTGTCAAGTGACCGAGGGCTGCCAACCCGCCGCCGACCGCGAACCCACGGACTCCGGGTTGGGTGTTGCCACCGCGCTCAGCGGCCATGCCCAGCGCGATCAAACTCAGCGCGCCGATGAACGCATACGGCGCGAAGGTGTCGATGGTGCCCCAGAAGCGGGTGTAGAAGCCGCTGAACAGCGTCAGCAGGCCGACGACCCAGGCATGGCGCTGCGTCCCGCCCATTCGACCGCCCAGCCAGAAGCCGAGCAGCGCCGTTCCCATCAGCAGCAGCGTGAACGGCCACTGGGCCGCGAAATAATCTCCCGGCGCGCCGACGATCCCCATGCCGAACCCGGCGATGACCGAAGTGAGCGGCATCCAGTAGAGATGTGAGGGCACCACGCCGCTCGCGGGCCAGGTTTCCGGCGCGCCGATGTACGTCCACAGGTAGGGTTCGGTCAGGCCGTCACCACTGGCGAGCCGGATCGCGGCATTGTAATGATAGTAAGCGTCGGTGAAGCTCGGCGCGGCGATCAACCCACGTGTGATCACCACCGAGGCGATCAGCGCCAGTACGCCGAAGATCAGGGTGTCACGGCGGGTGAGTGTGGGGGTGCGTTCGGTGGTGTGCATGGGTTTAATCTGCTGCCGCCGCTGCCGAAGCGGGCGCTGCCTGGCGTGGGACGGGTTCCTGGCGCAGCCGGGCGTACAGCGCAATCGTCACACCGACGAGTAGCAACGTGCGCGTCACCACCAGAATCGTGAAGGGCATGATCAACGCGCCTGTGATCTCGCCGCCCGTATCGCCGGTGCGGATGAACAGGAACGGATACTCCGCGAACGTGACCAGCATCAGCAGGACGATGGCGATGATTCCGTTGCGGGTGGGGAAGCTGAGCAGCACCAGTGGGATGATTTGCGCCAACCACTGCGGACTCCAGCCCTGCGCTTGCAGAAAGAAAATTAAGAGCGTGATCGTCACGAAGGCGACCAGCCCGCGATCATCGAAACGCCGCGTCCGCCAGAAGATGAACAGGCCAATCGCGCCCGCCAGCGCCAAGCGGACGATCCCCGGCACAGTCGATGGATTGCCCGTCAGGACATAGGCGTTGGCCGGGTCGAGGCGCTCGACTGCCGGGCCGAAATTTCCGGTACGGTAGTTGCCGTCGATCAGCGCCCACACAGTCTGATACGACGCCTTGTTGAACTGCGCCGTCAGCGAGGGCAGGGTCATCGCGCTGTTGCCTGCGAACAACAGCGCATATACCAGCGCGACCCCGCCCAGGCTGATCACCGTGTAGCGGAGCGCCGCGTTATGCTCACGGAAGCGCCAGACCGCGCCGAGGATCAGCGCCGGGGTGAACTTGATCAGCGCGCCGACACAGGCGGCCAACGCCGAGGGGATCGCCCGGTCGCGGAGCAGCCACCACAGCCCCAGCAGCAGAAAGAACGCGACCATCGGCTCGAAGTTCCACCAGATAAAGATGGTGGGCGCGAGCAGCAGCGCGTACACCCAGGCCAGCGCGATCCCGGTGGCTGCACCGTGTACCCGCGCACCGATCAGGCGCACCAGGATGAGGTTGCCGAGATCGAACAGCAGCATGATCAGGCCGAGGAACATCGCAAAGCCCGTGTAATTACCACCGTCGCTCGTGGATTGCAGGCTGTATACCACCGTGATCAGGAACGACGGGATCGGCGGAAATTCGCTCCACCAATCGCGGAACGGGAGCAAGCCATCGTCGGAGAGCGCGCCGAGCTGGAAATAATACAGAAAATCGCCGCCTGCCGTGATGCCGCGTTCGGCGGTCTCCAGCAGCACCGGTTGGTAGACGATCACGAGCATGAGCCGGAAAGCGATGAACAGGATCAGCAGCAGCCGGAAATCACTGAGCAGCGCGCCCAGCCGCAGATCGGTGCTTTCAGTAGGTCTAACCGTCAACGTCGCCTCCCGTGCGCACGAACAGCGCCGCCAAATCATCTTCGTAATCGAGCTGCCAGCCCGGTTCCTCGCGCAGTTGCAGCGCCAGGCCGCCGCCGTTCTCCACAACGACGAGATTGATTCCGTATTCGTCGAGTGTCTCGCGCCAGCCGGGCCGGGCGGTGGTGGTCTGCAAATAGCGGATCAGGAAGGTGTCGCCGTAGAGATCCGTGCGGCCATCGACAAACACCGGGTAATCTGGCAGCGCCCACAGCAAATAGCCGCCCCAGTTGTAGCTGTTGAACATGGGGCCAGCGGGCTGCTGCGCCGCGATGTAGGCCGCCGCTTCGATGGGCAGCGTCTCGGCGAAGGCGGGCTGCACAGTCTCGTCGTCGAGCACGATCAGGGTTCTGGCCGCCGCGCCGATCAACACAACGCCGACCAACAGCGCGTTCAGCCGCGCAATGCGGGGCGACACCGTCCGCAGCGAGCGGATCACCCAGCCGCGTTCCGTCAGAATCGAGGCGAGATGGTACGTGAGGATCGGGGTGGCGACGACGGCGAACACCGCGATGTTCCGCCCGGCCAGCAGCGCCAGAAATCCCGTGCCGGATGCCAGCAGAAAATCCGTCCAGTCGAGGCGGAGCTTGCTCGCACCTACCGCCCCGATCAGCCCGAACAGCAGCCCGACAAACGGCCAGATCTGCCGCTCCTGAAAATTCGGCGAGTTCCACTCTTGAATGAACTGACGCAGCGCCCCGATACCGACCGTCTCGAACGGCACGAGCAGCATCTGCAAGCCATACGGGTTGATCACCAACGCAGCGACCGACACAGCGGTCACCAGCGCGACTTTGCGCAGCCGCCGCCAGCTCACGACGATGTCGCTGTTGGGTGCGAACAGATTGCCGAAGATCTCGCCGGCGATGAACCCCGCCAGAAAGATGAAGCCAATCGAGAAGCCAGCGTGCAAATTGCCCCACACCGCCATGATCACGGGGAGCGCCCACAGCCGGTCGAT
>JAADYY010000581.1 GCA_010092805.1 Chloroflexota bacterium
GATGCGTCCCCCGGCCTCCTCAACGCACATCAGCCCACCGAGGCAATCCCACGAATGGATGTGCTTCTCCCAGAAGCCGTCGAGTTTGCCCGCCGCGATCCAGCACAGTTCCAGCGCCGCCGATGCAAACCGCCGCAGATCGCGCGCCGCCATGAGCACGGCTTCCCATTGGGGCAGGTTGTTGTCGGGTTCGGTGTGCCGGGTGGTGGGGAAACCGGACGACAGCAGCGCTTGATTGAGCGGTTGCACCGATGAAACCCGGATCGGTTGGCCGTTGCGGGTGGCCCCAAAGCCGCGCGCGGCGCTGTAGATCTCGCCGTACACCGGGCCGTTGACCACCCCCACCACCGGGCGCAGGTCGCGGTCGGCCAGCGCGATGCTGACGGAAAAGTGCGGCAGGTTGTGCGCGAAATTCGTCGTGCCGTCCACCGGGTCGATATGCCACGCGTACTCTGCCGCCGCGACGGTCGCGGCATCGTCGCCGCCGCCCTCCTCGCTCACAATCGCAAACTCCGGGAACGCCGCGCGCAGTGCGGGTACGATCACGGCTTCGGCGGCGCGGTCGCCTTCGGTGACCACGTCATAAATGTTGGCTTTGGTGGCTTCTTCGTGCGGTTGTTCGTACAGTTCGAGCAGCACGTCGCCTGCGCGCAGCGCGATCGCCGTCGCGGTCGCGCGGATCGCTTGTAAATCCATCGGTGGGCCGTCTCCTTGATCAGCGGTTGAGTGGTGCAGCGGATGGTGAATCAAATACGGGCCATAATCATACTGATTGGCCCGTGAAATTCGCAACAATACCGTTGTCGTGCGGTGTGAGGCTGTCGTGACGAACGGCGCTCAGCGGGGGGCTGGGCGCAAACAGCCGGTGCGTGACCTGGGGAAAATAATTTCAGGCGGTGCTGCCGGCCACCGCCCATTACATGGGGTTGACTTGCTCGACGGCGCTGGCTTGCTTGCCCTTTGGCCCTTCGGTGATCTCAAATTCGACCTGCTCGCCCGCTTCGAGCTTGCGGTACCCACTGGACTGAATGGCGGTGAAATGAACAAAAACATCGGGACCATTTTCCGGTGTGATGAAGCCGTAGCCTTTTTCGGCACTGAACCACTTCACCACCCCACGAATGCGTTGTGACATCGTACTAAACTCCGTGCTGTGCGTTCTGTTTCGAGAGGTGCGCCGCCATCGCCCGTGCTGCCCCCAGCCCGTTGTCCACAAAGAACCCCAGAGGAAACGTCAGGTTGCGCGCGGCACTTGAAGTGTATGCGATGAGCCGAAACGCTGTCAACCCGCGAAGGTTAGAAAAGTAAACGAAATTCTCACACCTTTATTTAGGCATTTTAGCGACTCTTGCCCGACGCTGTGTAACATTTGCCCCCGCAAAATTGAACTGTGCTTCTTTTCAGGCGATCTGGGGCGGCAATGTGGGCGCGCCGCCGGAGCGTGCGGCTGTGACGGCAGCAGCGGCAGCAAGATCAGGAGACGGTGGGCAGGTGCAAGTCGAATCGGTGGGCGCATGGCTTCGCTTAAATGTCAGCAGGTAGCACCGTCATTATAGCCGATTCGCGGGGTGCCGGGGCATTGATGCTATAATCGCCGGAGTTTGTGCAGGCAGCCGCACCCATTCACGGTGCGCGGATCACGTAAGGAGAGCAACCCATGACCGACCAGGCGCAGCCGACCGAAGGCGTCCAGATCGACAGCCTGAGCGCCAACGAATTCGCCGTCGAGATCGACGGGGAGCGGGCCAGCGGGATCTTCCGCGTCAGCGGCCTGACGATCTTTCAGCGCGAGGCCAGCGTCGCGCTGCCGCTGACGCCGTTCATCATCGCCAAGATGGTGCAGCGCGACCCGCAGCTCCCGTTCAACCGCTGGCTGCGCGACTCGCAGGCGGCACAGGGCGACCCGCCAACGCGCACCCTGACGATCCTGGCACTGGACGAGGGCAGCGAAACTCGCCGCTGGACGATCACCGACGCCTGGATCAGCGCGGTGAGTTATTCGGAATTCAACAGCGGCTCCAGCGAACTGGTCGAGGAACTGCTGACGATTCAGCCCGGCGGCATTGACATGGCGTGGCCCGGCGCGTGATCGCGCGTGATGCCAATGCGGTTATAAGATCGCGTTAGCGCACATCTAACAGGCGGCGGGTAGTATATAGGGCGTTGCAATCTCGCAATAGTCCCCTAGAATACACACAGGCGAAGATGTGATGATGCAGGTGAACCCTATGCTTGAGGAATATGTTGCCAAGCTCCAGAGTGAGAACCCCGAGATCCGCTATGAGGCGGCGCAGAAGCTCGGTGCGTCGCAGGACACGCGCGCGGTCGAGCCGTTGATCAAGGCGCTGCCCGACGATAACGCGAAGGTGCAGTACGCGGTCGTCTCCGGGCTGATCAAGATTGGCGACTCGCAAGCGGCGGCACCGATCATCACGATGCTGCTCACCGAGCCGGAGTCGCGGGTGTGGGGCCTGATGAAGCTGAACATTGGGATGCGGCTGCGCAACGGCGTGCTGGATCTGGTGCCAGACGAGGAAGCGCAGGACGGCAGCCTCAGCAGCCAAATCACCGACGCGCTCAACGGCGATACCTTCGACGAGCAGCAGCGGGCGTTTTTCGTGCGGCTGCTGGGCCGCACCAACGACATCGACCACGTCGATCTGCTGCTCCACCTGCTGATCGAGGAGACGACGCCCATCCAGATCGCGGCGGCAGAAGCGCTCGGCGAACTGGGCGACCCGCGCGCGGTGAATACGCTGATGCTGTTCCTCACCGATCAGAGCAACGAAATCCGCGAGGTGGTGATCGAGGCGTTGGGCCGCATCGGTGATACCACCGCCGTCGATCCGCTGATGATCGCACTGGAAGACGAAAACGAGTGGGTGCGCCGCGCCGCCGCCGAAGCGCTCGGCGATTTGGGCGACCGCCGCGCCATCCACGCGCTGACGCCGCTGCTGCGCGAAACCAACCTGATGGTGCAGGACGCCGCCTTCGAAGCGCTCAAGAAGCTGAGCTACGGCAGCTACCGCACCACCATCGGCTAATCTGATCATCCCCAAGTGCCAACCGGGATGAGGCGCGGCCAAAGCGGCGCTTGATCGACGGACGCCTGTGCTGGATAATGCACGGGCGTTTTTGATTCCCGCCCGGCGGGGGTCACGAGGATTCAGAGGCAAGCTTTGATCATTCAACGCTCGATCATCGGCCTGCTGCTCATCGCGCTGATCGCGCTCAGCGGGCCGCTATCACCCGAACAACCTGCGCTGCAACGGTTCCCACCCCCGCAGCCCGGCCTGCCGCCCATCACGCCCACACTGCACCCGCCGA
>JAADYY010000582.1 GCA_010092805.1 Chloroflexota bacterium
AGATGTGTATAAGAGACAGGTCCAGGTCGCTGTTGGGGTGAGCGTGGGCAGCACCAACAGCGTCGGCATCTCGACCTCAGCTTGCGGCTGCGGCGTGCAGGCCGCACTCAACAGCACGATCACGATGACAAAGCGCAGATAAACGAGCGATAATCGGTGTTTCATCGGCCCATCCTTTCCCATCCTTAGCCGGAGCCAAATTAATGCGAAAGATAATCACGCTAACTATACTCTTTTGCAGCGGCGCTTGCCAGCAACCGCCGCTGCCGCTGTCGCCGACCGCCACACCCACCCGCCCGCCGATCACCGCTGCCGCGCCTCCCCTACGCACGATCCGCCCCGTAATCACCGAAGCACCGACCGCCACCCCGACGCTGACCCCCTCGCTCACGATCACGCCAACGCGCACCGCAACACGGACACACACACCGACCCTGACCTTCACGCGCACGCCCACGCCAGCGCCAACCATTTCGCCGATCCCGACGCTGCCGCCGCTGCAACTGCCGATCACGCCGAGCGGCGTGCCCGCCACCCTGCCGACCATCCCGCCCGCGCTGATCACGCAGGTGGCGCAGCGCCCCCCGGCGACGCTGGCCGCCGATCAACTGGTGATCGGCTATTCGGTGGCCGGGCGCGCGATCAGCGGGCGGCGCTTCGGGGCGGGCGATCAAGCGCTGCTGCTGGTGGGCGGGATGCACGGCGGCTGGGAAGCCAATACGGTCGCGCTCATCAATGAACTGATCGCCCACTTTGCGGCGGCTCCGGGCGCTGTGCTGCCCGGCGTCTCGCTGATTCTGATCCCGGCGGCCAACCCCGACGGTTTGGTGCTGGGGCGGCAGCCGGAAGGCCGCTTCAACGCCAACAACGTCGATCTCAACCGGAATTGGGCCTGCGGTTGGTCACCGGAGGCAGTGTGGCGCGACCAGCCCGTCGATCCCGGCCCGCGCCCGTTTTCGGAGCCGGAAACCGTCGCGTTGGCATCGTTCATCGAGGCGCTGCGCCCGGCGGCGGCGCTGTTCTATCACAGCGCGGCGGATGGCATCTTCGCGGGGAACTGTCGCGGTGTGGCCCCCACCGCTGACTCCGAGATGATGGCGGCGGTACTCGGTGCGGCGACGGGCTACAGCTTCGGCGCGCCGTTCACGGCGTACCCGGTCACGGGCACCGCGCCGAGTTGGGTCGATAGTTTGGGGATTCCGGCGGCGGATGTCGAATTGCAGAGCTGGACGGGCACGGAGTTCGAGCGCAACCTGCGCGGGATCATGGCGCTTCAGCGCTGGTTGATCGGCGATCCGGGCTGATCAACCCGGCGTAGATCGTTTCGAGCTGCGCCGCGACAGCATCCCAGGTGTAGCGTTCGCGGATCAGCGCTTGCGCCGCCGCGCCCATCGCTCGCCGCCGTTCTGCGTCGCTGAGTAGAGCGTGTAGGGCTTGCGCCAGCGGCACGGTCTCCGGCTCGACGATCAGCCCGGCACCGACCGCCGCAACTTCGGGCAGGTGACAGCCCGGCGTCAGGATCACGGGCAGGCCAGCGCCCAGCGCTTCGAGCGCGGCCAGCGACAGCCCCTCACCGACGGCGGGCAGCGCGAAGACATCCGCCGCCGCCAGCGCACCGAGCCGGGCGTCGCTGTCGAGGTAGCCGGTCAGCACGATCCGGTCGTCGAGCAGCGGCGCGATCTGCGCGCCCATGCCTTCGTCCGGCCCGGCGATCACGAGCCGCGTCCCCGGCAGATCGGCTTTGTGGTTTGTCCAGCGGAACGCCCGGATCAGCACGTCAACGCCTTTGCGGGCGTGCAGCCGCCCCATGAACAGACAGATCGTGTCCGCGCCCAGATCGTAGCGTTGGCGGAAGGCCGCGCCACGCGCCGCGCAATCCGGCCCGGTGAGTTCGGCAAGATCGACGCCGTTGGGGACGATGTGCATGGCGGATTGTGCGCCGAGCTGCCGCCACAACGACTCGGCGTCGGCGATTTCGTCAGTCGTCAGCCCGATGACGGCATTGGTGCGCCGCGCCACCGATCCGCTGAGGAACCGATCCCAGACCTGCTTGAAGCGGCCCCGCCCGGTCGCCGTCGTCAGCGTGCCGTGCGGCGAGAGGATCAGCGGCGGGCGCTGGCCGTGATCGAGCAGCGGCGTGACCAGCAGATTCTCCAGCGTGCGCAGTTCGTGGGCGTGTACGAGGTCGGCTTCAGCGATCAGCGTGCGGGCGGCGCGGCGGATCGCCAGCGGAGTCGAGAGGTTGGCGGCGCGGCGCGTCCACAACGTGAGGTTACGGACGCGGACGACGCGCACGCCGTCCGCCGTGATCATACTAGCTGGCCCGGCGCTGCGGTGACGGCGATCCAGCGCGTCGGTGGTCAGCACTGTGACCGTGTGCCCGCGCCGGGCCAGCGCCCGCGCCATCCCTGTGACGGCCCGCGTCACCCCACCGAAGGCGTAGGCGGGCGCGTAATACGGCGTGAGGTGCAAAATGTGCATGAGCGCGGTTCGGCAGGCGGATGTTTACTGTGGTGGCCGGAACGCCTGCACGTTGAAGCTGCTGGGCAGTTCGCGGGGTTTGTCCGGCTGATCGTAGTGCGCGGCGATGTGCGCTTCGACGGCGGCCACCCCGGCGGCGTGCGTCGCGTCGTCGATGTGCCAGGTGTGCGACCACTGACGCTGCTTGAGGCCGATGAGAAAATCATTCGGCGAGCGCAGCGTGGTGAATTCATGGATGCGGCGGTCGCCGTGCTTCGTCCAACCGCGCCCGATGATCTCATCGGCCCGTTCTTCGCGGAAGCCATCGCGCCCCTTGTCCGCCATGCGGATAAAATCGTCCCAGACTTTGCTCAGCACCTGATCCTGGCGCGCCCGATTCCAGCCGTACAGCATGACGCCACCGGGGCGCAGCACCCGCCCCGCCTCGTCGAGCGCTGCTTGCCACTGCGGGATCAAATGGAAGACATGCACCACGATGATCGCATCGAAGGTATTCGCCGCGAACGGCAGCCGCGTCGCGTCGCCCTGCGTGAGATAGATTGGCGCAGCAGACGAAGCGGCAGCCTGCTTCTCGCGCAGCTTGCCCATCATGGCGGTGGCGATGTCGATGCCGAAGTACGGCCCGGTGTGCGGGCGCATCGGCAGCGCGATCCGCCCGGTGCCAATGCCCAGCTCTAACACCCGAGTCGCCGCCGTCAACCCACCTGCCCCGGCGATCAGCGCGGCGGCTTCCCGCTCCACGCTGGGCGGAAACCCACGAGTCGCGTCGTAGTAATCGGCGGCCCGGTCAAATGAAATCGAGTTGGAGGTCATGCGTGACTCCTGAATTTGGCTGATATGATCGGTGCTGTGGGCTAAGGTTCGGTCGTCACTTCTGCCGTCGCCGCTGGAAGCGCCGCGGGGACGCCCGGTAGCACAAACCAGCGCGCCACGTAATCCTCGACGCTGAGCGCGCCGTTGTTATAGGCAATGATGTCGCTGCCCAGCAGCGCCACCCCCCCCAGATCGTGCGGTTGGCCCCGGCCCCGCACACTGATGCCGATGCCCGCCGGGGCGAGATCGGCGTAGTCGCGCCACACGTCGCTGGCCGTGAGCGCCACACGCCGCACCGCCGCGATCAATGCCGCAGCATCGGCGGCAGCGTCAGCCGCAATGGGCAAAGTCACCGCCACGATTGTGCCTTCACCGGGTGTATCCTGCAAGTAGACTTCGTCGGTGGTGAAGCCGACCGCCTGCAGATCGCGGCGGAAAGCGGGCAAGCGCCGCTGCCGACCGCCGTCGTCGCGGGGTTCCCAGGCGGTGGGGATCGTGAAGCCGTCGACCGGGGCCGGGAGCTGCCCGAAGATGGCACTGCCCGACAGCGGATCGCTGATGCGCAGGGAGGCCGCCGTTTGCCCAGCCGGGATCGTGAAGAAGCGCCACCCGGTTTGGCTGTCCCCGGCGCGCAGACCGCCGCCGCTCAACGTGGGCACAGCGCGCGCACCGACCGCCGGGTCAGCGGTGATCCGGCTGCCGTCGCTGAGCACGAGGCTGATCTCGGCTTCCGGCACGGCATCGCACACGCCGGCGACCGCGCGGCAGGTGAAGGTGAGTTCGATGGCGACAAAGATCTGCTCCGGCGCGGCCCGCACGATCTCGGTGCCCGCCGCCGCCCGGTAGAGCAGGTAGCCGGTCGGGCGTTCGTAGCTGAGCACGCGCAAATCGCCGCTGGCATATTGCAGCGGCTGCCCCGCCGGGATCGGGTTGTTGAGGCCGCCCAGCCGAGTCTGTGCGGCGCGGGTGGCCGTCGCCGCAAACGCCTGATCTGCCGCGCTGCGGGTGCCGCTGCCCGCCGCGAGTGTGGCGATCAGCGCCGGGGCGTTTGCATCCACCGGCAGGGCGGATCGCGTCGCTTCGCCCGCCGCGACCGTCGCGTTGAAGGCGGCGGCCTGCGCCTGAAACACGTCATAGGTGGCGACAGCGGCCAGCGCCGTCTGCTGCAGCGCATCTGCCCGCCCTTCCTGCGTCAGCAGCAGCGCCCCCAGCCCAATCGTCGCTGCCGCCAGCACGATCACCAGCGCGCCCAGCGTGTAGATCAGGCGGTTGCGCCGCCGCTTGGTGCGCGCACGGAGCCGCGCTTCCCATTCGCGTGCGGTCGGCAGGGTGATCGTTTTGAGGACGGCCAGCGCTTCCGCATCGAGGTTCCGCTCGATCAGCGCCTGCGCGGCTTTCATCTTGGCTTTGTCGAGCCGGTCGTTATCTGGCGGGGATCCCACGCTCAGCGCACTCCAGCATCCGGGTTGATGCGCCTAGCGTAGCCGCCCGCGCCCCGCTTGTACAGCCTCGATTTGCCTGCGCCGCGCCGATCTCATGTGTTGGCGGCGCGCTGATCGTGCTACAACTAAGGTAGCGTGGCGCTGATCGTGGATGGGTTGCC